>CAYPJI010000033.1:0-14226 GCA_964411045.1 uncultured Methylobacter sp.
ATCGAGCCCTCCCTCAAGCCTGTTGATTTCGGGAAGTTATTTATGACGGAATCCTAAATGATCGACTGGATGTTAATGTTAATTCATTAATTTGTAAAAGTCTGGGATCTGATCTGGCATAAGTGAAATCAATTTCAGGCTTATACTGGTGTTTTTTAAAAATAGAAATGAATAGTTGCTATGTGCCATAAAGAGACGATCAAGAATTTCAGGGTAATGGCAGATGAAAGCTTGAAAACTGCCGTTCAACGTGGAGCGAAGGGGTGGACGCGATAGCGACCGTCCTTTTGAGCGACGTATTTAGAGACCTAGTTCTTACTGTGGCCGGGGCTAAGCGGTTTTGTCACCGTGCTAATTTGGTAAGACGCATGACACGCGATGCATTTGCTCATGGAGTCGCTTAATTGACGTAGTGTGAGTTTAGGATCTTTTTTTGATTCCGCGTCCGAAGCGATTTGATCAAAATCCTGATGCAAGGACATGCCCAACCCCATAAATTCTTTAGGCAACACGCCCTTGAGGTGATCCTCGGCTTTATGCGCCATGCTCATACCCAAGGGACGGGCGTGTTGGGCAACCGCTGCCATGTCATCTTTGGAAAGGGCGGCCAAGATGTTTTGCGTGCCGGATAACAAAGCCCGCATTTCCTCAAGCACATGACCGCGTTGAGCCTCGGAAAGTTTGAGGGTTTGACGATCGTCGTGGTCGCCTGCAAACGCAGCGGTTGCTAGCAGCGAGTAGGCAATGATTGCTACTGATTTTTTCAATTGAAGTTCCTCGGTTGAAAGCTAAGTGGTCTAACGCCAAGATCAGTGGTGACCGGAATGGAGTAGGTTTTTGCGCAAAAAGCTGCGGAGTGTAGGGCATCCACTGGAAAGTCGTGTTAGACATTTTTCTCCCGCTCTTCCAGCGCCAGCAGTAAACTGGTTCGATGTTTTTTCGCAACATCTTGCCAATGCTCGCCGGTGATTGCAGATTCAAGACTCCGCAATAAATTAAGACTCACTGCTGAATTTACCCTTTTGGTTCGTACATATGCCTCTATCGAACCCAATTTTCGTAGTTGCTCAACAGTAGTGATGCCAGTTCGCGCAAGCATCTCCTGAGACTTCGGACCTAGGCCGGTAAGCTCACTGATTGGCTTTCGGTTATTCATGAGCCGAAATTTCCTGAATGCCCAACAAGTTAATATCCAGGTCGGTATATTTACGCCGAAACTGAGTCAACCGCAAGTACAAGTTTAAAAAATAGCTTAAAACGCTTAAATATTAGGCGGGATAGCGTTTTTTGACGCGATAAACAGATCAGGATAATTCCAAAACCACATATTGAATGACCGAAATATTAGCTCGTAAGATGCGTTGAACGCAGTGATGCGCATCACTCGCGAACGATGCGGTTCACAGGACTCATGATTCATTTTTAAAGCGTATTACGCAAAGCTAAAGGGCGGGTAGCGAAGCGGATGCCGCCTTGAGCGAATTGCTAGGCCAACGATAGCGTCTTGAGATTTCATTATTCTGTCTCTTTTGATTAGAACGTTTGTCGGCCATAAAGCTCGCCAAATGAGACCATGATATTTTCGCGGTAAGCTTTGCGTTTAGTTAACTCACCGTACCATCTTCGGACATTGGGAATTTCAGGAGTTTGAATGCCCATATTAAAATAGCGATATAACGAAGTCGCAATGGGAATATCTCCCATCGTAAATTCATCACCGGCCAAAAAACGCTGAGAAGCTAAGTGCGCGTCCAATAAATCGAAATGCCTTTGGCAACGCTCAGACGAATGTTGAATATTTTGATCATTTCGTAACGCTTCTGGCGTTCTGTAAAAACCCCAGAACAAATCTAGGAAGTCAGGTTGAAATGTCGCCAATTCCCAGTCCATCCAGCGCTCTGCTAGTGATCGTCGAGTCGGTAATTCAGCCCATAAATGATTTTTACTGTAAGTAGCACACAGATAGCGAACAATGCTATTCGATTCCCAAATCGTAAAGCCGCCATCTACTAGCACAGGGATACGTCCATGTGGATTCATGGCCAGAAAATCAGCTTGATCGAGACCGCCAACGTTACCACCGATATTGATATGTTCATACGGTAAATTCAGTTCGCCTATGGTCCATAACGCCTTTTGTACGTTATATGCGCTACGCCTTCCCCAAATTTTAATCATTCTGCATATATCCCTAATTTTTCACAAATCGCCTAACAATTTTATAATCCCTGTATATCTTCCTATATCGGATGACATATGGTTTTTTATCTTGATGATAGTCAGGTTTGTGTAACAAACCGGCCGATCAAATTTTTGTTGCAAGGGATAGATTTGGGGCGTACTGAGATCGTTATTGTCGGGCTCAATCTAAACCAGTGTTCAGAACTGTTAGATCAAGATCAGAATTTTACAATTAATTGTAAAGAATCGATCTCTCAGCGCGTTAATTATCTCGGCAACACTGTCTCAACCAGCTTGACCCAATAAGCCGTACCAATCGGCAGGATCTCATCTTTAAAATCATAGTGCGGGTTATGCAGCAGACAGCCGTTTTCGGCGGGGCCGTTGCCCAGCCAGAGATAACAGCCCGGCTTTTCCTGCAGCATAAAGGCAAAGTCTTCCGAGCCCATGCTGGGCGTCGGCTGAAGGTCGATGCAATCCTCGCCGACCACTGCAATGGCGGCGTTCAGCGCCATCCGTGTTTCTTCTTCCGTATTGAATGTGATCGGATAACCGGGATTTTCCGGATTGAATTTAATCTCTGCCGTTACATTGAAGCCCTGGCAGAGGGCGTGGGTTAGCTGACTGATTTTGTCGGCAATGGTTTTCTGCGCGCTATCGCTGAAACAACGGAACGTGCCTCTCAACACGACCGATTCCGGCAAGGCGTTCCAGGTCTGGCCGGCATGGATCTGGGTAATGCTGACGACAGCCTGTTCGGCCGGATCGACAGTTCGGCTGATGATCGTCTGCAAGACAGTGATCAATTGGGCGGCCGCGACGATGGCGTCACTGCCCAAATGCGGCATCGCGGCATGGGTGGCCTGGCCCGTCAGCACGATCTCGAAACAATCGAATGAAGCCATCATCGGCCCCTGTTTGATGGCAAAATGGCCGAGCGGGACGTCGGGAAAATTATGCAGGCCGAATACGCGGTCGGCCGGAAATTTTTCAAACAGGCCGTCCTGAATCATTTGTTTGGCGCCGGCCCGGCCTTCTTCAGCCGGTTGAAAAATAAAATAGACAGTGCCATTAAAATGGCGATTACGCGCCAAATAACTGGCCGCACCCAATAACATGGCGCAATGCCCATCATGGCCGCAGGCGTGCATTTTGCCTTCATGGCGGGATTTGTGGTCGAATGTGTTTTGCTCCTGTATGAACAGCGCATCCATGTCGGCGCGCAGGGCGATTTTCTTGTCGCTATTCCCGGCCGACAAGGTGGCGACTACGCCGGTTCTGCCCAGGCCCTGATGCACGTCCAGGCCGAAGCCGGACAGTTTGTCGGCGATGAACCGGGCCGTTCCGGTTTCTTCAAACGCGGTTTCCGGAAACTGGTGCAGATGCCGGCGCCACTGGCGCATGTCGTCGTGGAGTTGTTGAATGTCGCTGGGTATGGGCATGGCAGAATAGTTAAAGGTAATTCATACAGACTGCTCGATGAAGCTATCATAGCCAGAAAGCCGCTTGGCAGCTAATAAATTCGATAACCTGCATGATCCGGCCTAATGCTCGGCAGGATCGTCAGGCTCGCCTTTATACTCGCGGATGATGCGCCGGACATCGCCCATTTCAAATCCGTAAGTCCTTTTCAGAATGCCGAGTCTCTGGTCTTTACTGATTGAATCCGGCAGATTCAGCGCCTTAAGAATATGCTCGGCCGGTACGCCGGTTTCCTGCTCCAGCTCCGCCAGCGTCATTGATCCTCTGATCTGGATGTCCTTGCCTCTGGTCAGGGCGTCTTCGGATACTTCGACAGGCGTTATGACCGGCGCGAAAGCCAGCGCAATCAGCGCCAGCAGGCCAGCCAGGCCGAGGCCGGCCCTGAGCCCTGAATTTTCTCTCGGACGTCCTGTCATTGCGCAAACGATCCAGCGCCAGTGCAGCAGCAGGTGAACGGCAAGCACGCCAAGGAAAGCTGCCGATATCCAGAAATGTATCGTTCCCCATTCATGCCGGTTCAAGCCCCAGATGCTCGAAAAACGGCCGCTGCCCGGCGGCAGGATATAGCGCATCAATACGCCGGTCGTAGTCAGAAAAAGAAACCCGACAAACGCAATGACATCAATTATAAAATTAAACGTGGCTTTCACTGTGACCTCCATGCAGAGTGGTTCATAATTTTTGCACATTCGCTGACAATAATACGGCAACAGCTTAACGGGTATCTTTGTGCATAAATCAATCCGGTTCAAACTCTTTCTGACATTTTTGCTGACGACGAGCCTTATCGTCTCGGGCATGTATGTGTTCATGCGCTGGTCACTGGATCGCGGGTTTAACGCATTCATCGAAAAACGCCAGCAGGAACGCATCGTTGCGCTGGTCGAAGGCCTGAGCGAATACTATGCCGGCGATCAGGATTGGCAGGTATTGACCGGCAACAAGCGGAAGTGGATGGAGCTGTTATGGCAAGCCAACGAGCATCGGCATTACCGGCCGGCGCAGTGGTTCAAGCAGGCATTGCTCGAGCCGCCCGACGTCTGGCCGCCGGCGCTGCCCGAATCGCAAGCCCACTGGCGCTTCAAGCCGCTGGAGCTGAGCGTGATGCTGTTGCGCGCCGACAAGTCGATCATCTTCGGCCGCAGGGACTCGCTGCAGCAGCTGGCCCTATATCCCATACGCCATCAGCAGCAGACGGTCGGTTTTCTGGGCGTGCTGCCCGGCAAGCCGGTCAATCAGCCGCTTGAGCTGCAGTTTATGGAGCGCCAGTCGCAGGCCTTTATCTGGATTGCCGTATTCATGGTTCTGTTGTCGGCCGGACTGGCCTTGCTGTTGGCTTACACGATGGGGCGTCCGCTCAAGCGCATTACGGCCGCGGCCAAGGCGCTGGCGGTGGGCAGTTATGATACGCGCCTGCCGGTCGAGTCCGGCGACGAGCTGGGCCAGCTGGCGCGGGACTTTAACGAGATGGCGGCGGCGCTGGAGCAGTCGGAGCAGACGCGGCGGCGCTGGGTGGCCGATATTTCGCACGAGTTGCGTACGCCGCTGGCTGTTTTGCGCGGCGAGCTGGAAGCGCTGCAGGACGGCATCAGGCCGTTGACGCAGAATGCCGTTGATTCGCTGATGAGCGACGTCATGCGGCTGCATCGCCTGACTGATGATCTGTATCAGTTGTCCTTGTCCGATCAGGGCGCGTTGAGTTACCGTAAAACGCTGGTCGATCCGGTCGCGGGGTTAAAACAGGATCTTGCCGCGCTGGCGCCTGAATTCGACAGCAAGCAGCTCCGCCTGCATCTGGCGGACAAGCTGGCGGCTGCCGTCAGGATTCACGCCGACCCTGACCGCCTGTCGCAGCTCTACCGGAACCTGCTTAACAACAGTCTTAACTATACGGACCGCGGCGGCCAGCTCGATATTACTGTTTCCCGGCAGGGGAACAGGCTGATCATGGTTTTTGCCGACAGCGGGCCGGGCGTGGCGGAGCAGGAGCTGCAGCACCTGTTTGACCGCTTTTATCGCGTGGAAAGCTCGCGCAGCCGGCATCATGGCGGCGCGGGGCTGGGGCTGGCGATTTGCAGCAATATCGTGCAGGCCCATAACGGCACGATAAAGGCGCAAGCCTCGCCGCTGGGCGGCCTTGCCATTCATATTGAATTACCGATTGAGTCATGAACCGTATCCTGATTGTAGAAGACGAAGAAAAACTGGCGCGTCTGGAAGCCGATTATCTGCATAATGCCGGCTTTGAAACCTTCTGTCTGGCCGATGGGCTGGCTGTCGTGCCGTGGCTGAAGGAAAACTCAGTGGATCTGATAGTGCTGGATCTGATGCTGCCGGGCCGCGACGGCCTGGACCTGTGCCGGGATATCCGCCGTTTCAGCAGCGTGCCGATCATCATGGTGACCGCGCGCATAGAGGAAGTCGACCGCCTTCTGGGGCTGGAACTCGGGGCCGACGACTATATCTGCAAGCCGTTCAGCCCGCGCGAGATGACCGCGCGCGTCAAGGCCGTGCTGCGAAGAATGCAACCTTTGGCAATGGAGCCGGTCTCTAATCTATTGAAGCTTGACCCGCAGAGTTTCAGGATTTCTGTCGGCAAACTGGAAACGGAATTAACAGTGGTCGAATTCCAGTTGCTGCAAACGATGTATCAGCAGCCGGGGCGCATTTTTTCCCGCGCCAGGCTCATGGATCTGATGTATCAGGATCAGCGCATCGTATCCGACCGGACCATTGACAGCCATATTAAAAAACTGCGCAAAAAACTGGCCGATCTGTTGCCCGGTCAGGAGTTGATCCATTCTGTTTACGGCGCCGGTTATCGCTATGAGGCGCCAAATAGAAACAGCGATTAAATTTCCTTGTTTTTTACACAATCGCTGCAAATTGTTTGCTTTTTTTATCGATATAGTAAGACCCAAGAGCGGAGATGGACCGTTCGAAAACCATAACGTTACAGAGATGAGAGAATAACTATGAACAAGAAAATCATAACGATCGCAATAGCCCTGGCTCTTCCTTTAACCGTGGCCGCCATGCCCGGCGCCGAGAAAGAGGGTTATGAAGGCGGATATCGGCACGGCGAGAAAATGGAGCGTATGTCCAAGGAACTGAATTTAAATGAAGAGCAAAAAACCAAAATGGATACGTTATTCAAGGAGCAGCATGAGAAATATAAAAGCCTTCATGAAGAAACCCGCACGCGCCTGAAAGAAATCCTGACGCCTGAACAGATGCAAAAGATGGATGAAATCAAAAAACGCCATCACGAACAATGGAAAAGCAAGAGGGGCATGGAAAAACAGAAGTAATGCCTGCAAGGACAATCTAACTCATTCTTGATCCAGGGAAGGATCAGTTTTCCCGATGTTAATACTGCGCATGACCGGCAGATTCTGCCTATTGCCAGGCATACAGGCCGCCTGTTTTATAGATTTGATCGGCAAACAGGCCTTGCTTCCACGGTGCGGCCGTCCGCGCTTAAGGTTGCCGGCGTTGAGCATGACAGCGGCATTCCTCGTCCGCGGGCGATCCGTCAAGATCAATTCCTCAGTAAAATTCAGCTATTTTGCGCGGGCATCATCGCTTACAATGCCGCGCATGAGCGGGCTTGTTTTTCAGCCTGAAGATTAAGCGGAGCGGCAGCTCCAACTACTACCTGAGGATATTTATAATGAAAACAATTCACCTTGCCTTTGTGGCGCTGTCGCTTTTCAGTTTTATCGGCAGAGTCGTACTGTCAGAAGTCAATCCCGAAATGCTGAAACAGAAAGCCTTTAATATCGGTCCCCATGTCATCAATACAATATTGTTGCTCAGCGGTATCATTCTGGTTTTTCAAGGATCATGGCTGTCAATGGAGTACGGCTGGATTATCGGCAAGCTAATAGGCCTGTTGGGCTACATCGGTTTAGGCATAATCGTGCTGCATAATCAGGGCACTACCCGTTGGCTGGCGTTTGCCGGCGCGCTCGCCTGTTTTGCCTACATCGGCATGGTCGCGGTGACCAAGGATGCCTGGTTCTTTTTATAAGCCTATAAAAGTCACGAAGGGCACGAAGTTTTGTATTTTTTCTTCCTGCCCTTGTTTATAAACAAAAATCTATTTTGCCGATCTGTTGATCCAGCCAGCGCAAAACATCCTTCCCGCGCTTTAGGTCGGTTCCGTCAAACTCCAGTTCCCGATGATCCGTCAATACATCCCAGCGGCATAGCAGGTTTTTTAGCTGCATGCGCTCGCTGGCGGTGAAATGATATTGTTGAACCAATCGGCTGAACAGGTGCGGTTCAGATGATGCGATCAGCTTGGCCAGGGCGGTCATATCGGTCAGCAAGGCTTCAACAGCCGGAATATGGGCTGCTATCAAGGCCGAAACCTGCTTGGGCTCAATGTTTTCCGCTGGCATTTGTTTGTTGTCCGAGACCACTTTCAGGCACTGAGTCAATTCCGCACAGGAAAAGCGCGTTGCGGTCTCGTAAAATGCCGAGGCTTCCATGTCGTACAGGTGTGGAAGGTCGTACTGAAGCTGAGGCTTTGAAGCGGTTTGCACGCTATCGGTAAGGCAATGCTGATTACACACTAACGGCGGGTAATAATGCTTTCCGCTGTCGAGATCGATGATTTTGTCAATTAGAAGCAGCGTCCCTAAGGCATGGTCTCTATGTCCGGCGATGCCGATATTGAGCATAACCGGATTTTCTGCCGAGGCCAACAAGGCTTGCGTGTAGGCCACGCCGGCTGCCATGGCGCTTTTGCCGGGGCCGGTCACAGTCAGGCAGATGTCCTGGTTCAGATATACGGCAAACGGCTCAACAGCCGTATCTTTCTTCAGTTTAAAATGGGTGGTCAGCGGTTTCGCTTCGCAGGGCAGAGCGGTGTAGATAAAAGTTTTGTATTGGTTGGCTTGATTCATAAAGCGGAGTCTTGGGGCGGCTAAGGGTAGATAGCCGGCAGTGGGGAAGGGCTTTAGCCGTAACTAAAGCCCTTCCGGAACAAGCGCCTGCTACGGCGCCGTGGTCGGCGCTCGTTCCGGCGGCTTGGCCGTACCGGTGCCGCCGACTTCGCTGGCTTCCTTATAGTAGAGATTTTTCAGGCGGCTGAAGGCGCCCCATAAGGTCGTATCCATGACGGTATGGTTGCCGATTGAAACGATAACGCGGGCCAGTTCCGGAATTCTGTTTCGGGTAGACAACATATATACCGGTTCGACATACAGCACGGTATTGCCCATCGGCAGAATCACCATGCGGCCCAAGGCAATTTGTGAACCCCGCTGATCCCATAACGTGAACTGTGCGGCAATGTCCGGGTTTTGGGAAATCAAGGCTTCAACCTGCGCAGGACCGTTAACCTGGATGTCCTTCAGGAACTTGAAGACAGTAATGTTAGGCTTATAGTCCAGGCCGCAGCCGGTTTTATCCAGTATGCTGGCAACCCCGATCATGCTCAGATTGGTTCTGTTGACAGGCGTCATCGGGTTGATCAGGACCAACTCTTCCTTATGATTGCAGTAGCCGAAATCCATGGTCTGATAGTACGGCATGACCGGTTCTTCACGCACATTGGCAAATTGCCAGGTTTCGGCCTGCTCGTAGAACAACTCCGGGCTGCGCTGGTGATATCGGGCAAAAATTTTCATCTGCGCGTAGTACAGATCGCGCGGATAACGCAAATGGGTGCGTAATTCGGCCGGCATTTCCTCGATATTCTTAAACACACTCGGATAAGCGTTGCTGTAGGCGCGAATGAGCGCATCCGATGGGTCTGAAATGTAATACGCCACTTCGCCGTCAAGGGCGTCGACGACGATCTTGACCGAGTTGCGGATATAGTTGAAGCCTTGTGGGTCGTCGAGAAAATCATCGGCCGCCGGTTTGGAAACCGGATACCAGTTCGATAAGGTATAGGCGTCCTGTATCCAGAAAAACCGGTCCTTGCCGATAACCAGATAAGGATCTTTGTCCAGGTGCAGGAACGGCGTCAGCTTACGGATACGCTCCACGATATTGCGGCGTATCAGAAGCTTGCTCTGGTCGGTAATATTGGTAGAGAAGAATATTTTTTCGTCTTTGAAATAAAAGGCGAATAATGCTTTTCTGAACAGTGACGGAATCGGGATACCGCCTCTGCCCTTATATTCCGCTTCTACGCCAGGATCAGTCAGAGAGCCGGAAATACCGACGATATTCAGCTTGTTAGGCACGATGGCATAGGTATAGTCTTCCTGTCCGTAGTAAATATCCGGGTATTTGATACTTAAGCCGACCGGCGAATACATGTTCAAGTCGCGCAAATACCAGACCAGCGGTTTGCTCGCATCCTGTGCGGCCGGCGAAACGACGGCGCCATAACCGTGCGTATAGCGCAGGTGCATGTTTTCCCACGTCTGTGCAGATTCCGGTAGCTTGGAAAAGTTGATCTCGCGGGCGGCCAGATTGACCTGGCGGGTGTGGTCCAGGATGAAATAGCGGTCTTCATCGACATGCGGAAAGCTGTAATAAGGCCGGATGCCCTGCAACTGACGGTAGCCGTCTATCAACAGTTCTCGGTCCCAGACCGGAATATTCTCGAAGAATTTCTGCGTGCTCCAGGCATTAATGTCATCCGTTGCATCAAGCTTAATCGGCAATTCAACGACATTGATACGTTTTAAATCATACGCGTCCAGCGTCGCTTCAATGTTGTTATGCATGAACGTTTTTTCAGTCCTGACCGGATTCGGATTGACAATGAATTTTTGTATAGCGTCCGGGATCGCATCAATGGTTGGAATGAACATAACCAATAGAAACACGCCGAGCGAGATCAGGAACGGCGTTTTAATGCGATGTTTTTCCGAGAAAATAAACAGGCTGGCTGTAATGGCTGTCGCCAGAAAAGTGATGATGCTAAGCCAAATAAACGGCAGTCGATAGCGGATTTCTACAAAGCCTGGACCATGGAAAACAGGCTCGTGCGATGTATTGTAAAGCAGCGAAAACCGCTCCAGCATGAAGCCCCAAACGACGAACAACACGACGAAAACGATCAGAACGCCTAAGTGAATCTTGGCGCCCAGCGGGAACTCCTTGCTCTGATCAGGCACAAACACATGCTCGAGCCAATACAGCGCTCCGACCGAGAAAAACAGTAAAATGGCTGTTAGCAGCAATTCCTTCTGGATCAGGATATAAATCGGATAGGACAGCATGTAAAAGCTGACATCGTTGCCGTAGACCGGTTCGGTTACGCCTGAATCACTGCCGAAAAAATACAGTAATGCGGTTTCCCACTGCTGATAGAACGGTATCGCAATAAGAATGGCCAGCAACAGTGAGATCAATGTATAGATTCTCATCGAGCCGCTCATGAACATATCAGCGAAGCGCTGAAAGCGGCGGCTTTTATCTATATTATTAAAAACCTCGTCGGGCGGATTCAGGCCCAGGTAACGCGAGGCAATCCAGAAGTGGAAAAAGAAAATCGCAAAGAAAACCAGCGTAACGCCGCCGGACAGAAAGAATTTATAGAGTAGCCTTAACCAGAAGTAGGCCTCGAATTTTAATTCCCGAAACCACCAAAAATCGACGATCAGATCGAGAAAGATGAAATAAAAGGCGGCATACAAGATGCCAGCGACGGCTAGTGTCACTCCTAGCGAGGCGAGTAGAAGCTTCCAATTCCGCATAGTGTCCTCTTTTTTTATAGATTATGCTTTTGACAATGCTTAATTTGCCAGCATTAGCCATTGGTTGCTTGATGCCGGCATGAATGGTTTTATTCTAGCACCCAATAGAGGTTCGTAGCGATTTAGTGCTTCTTTATTGCTCTTTGGGTGCCTTGCCGGCCTTTAGGCCTGACAGCAATACGGATCTTGGTCTTCGGGCATAAAGTGCGGTCAGTTCGGTAAAAGACGTAAGTAGGCTCAGGCGTGCTACGGCCTTTGCGTTCAAGTCCCTGGCGGATTTGCCGATCCCTGATCGGCAGGCAGGCCGAAGCGAAGCTCCAGATCAGTGCGGCTTTCATGCCTGAAGTCCAGATGCAGGATTCGTTAAGGGCGTTTTCAGGAAAAAAGCGCGCACTTGGCCAAGCCACGAGCCGCGCGGGCTCTTGGCTTGGCCATGAAGCGTTTAAGCCAGGCTTTTGCTCGCTACTTCGTAAACATCCTTGGAGATGTTTTCGGTGCCCATGATTCTTTCGAGCTGCGCTTTCATGAGCGCCTGCCGGCTTTCGTCATAGCGCCGCCATTGCGTTAAGGCGCTGAGCATGCGCGATGCGACCTGCGGGTTGATCGTGTTCAGTGCGATGATCTGATCGGCAAGGAATTGATAGCCCTGGCCGTTGGCGGCATGAAAATGCAGCTGATTGGCCTGGCTGAATGCGCCGATCAGGGACCTGACGCGGTTCGGATTTTTCAGATCAAAGGCGTCATGGACCATCAAGGCCTGGACCGTGGCAAACGTGCCGGGCATCGGACTGGATGCCTGCAATGCGAACCATTTATCAATCACCAGCGCCTCATTCCGCCATTGCTGGTAAAAATCCGTCAGGCACTGCCGGGTAGCCGGGTGCGGATTGTTGACGATGGCTGTTAAGGCGGCCATCTGGTCGGTCATGTTGCGGGCCGATTTGAACTGCTGCTCGGCCCAGCTTTGAATGTCCTTATTTTCAAGCTTGCTCAAATAGCTCAGGCAGATGTTTTTGATGCGCCTGCGGCCTATGGCGCCGGCATCGAACTGGCCTGACTCGTCGCGATGATTGGCCTGATATAACGCCTGGAACTGCGGCTGCAACTGCTGAGCCAGCGTCTGTTTAACGAATTCCCGCGCCTTGTGGATGGCTTCCACATCGACCACCTGCATCTGCTCGGCCAGATAAGTCTCTGACGGCAGGCCCAGCAACAGGGAGAAATAAGGCAGATCATCCCAAGGCTGCTCCAGCACTTTTCTGAAAGCCTCGACGATAATCGGGTCAAGATGCATATCCCGGCCGTTTCGGCAGTCTTCGATGAGTCTCATGATAATGGCGCCGGCCAGTTGTTGCCCGGCTTCCCAACGATTGAAGGTGTCGCTGTCATGGCTCAATAAAAACGCCAGTTCTTCAAGGCTGTAATCCATGGCCAGCTTGACCGGCGCCGAGAAACCTCTCAGCAAGGAGACGACAGGCGGCTGCGCCAGACCCTCAAAAGTAAACGACTGTTCTGCTTTGGTGACAGATAAAGTCACTTCATCGCTGGCTTGATCGCTGTCTTTCAGCTGGCATGAAGCAACCGAACCGTCGCGGTTGATCAGTCCGACTTTGACCGGAATATGCAGCGGTTCTTTGACGGGCTGGCCCGGCGTCGGCGGGCAGCTTTGGGCGATGGTCAAGGTCAGCGTTTGAGCGCTCGGCTCATAGTGTTGCCGTACCGTCAAAACCGGCGTGCCGGCCTGGGAGTACCAGCGCCGGAACTGGGCCAGGTCGGCGCCGTTGGCGTCTTCCATGGCTTTGACAAAATCATCGCAAGTGACGGCCTGGCCGTCATGGCGTTCAAAATACAGATCGCTGCCTTTTCTGAAGCCTTCGGCGCCCAGCAGGGTGTGAATCATGCGCACGACTTCGGCGCCTTTTTCATACACGGTCAGGGTATAGAAATTGTTGATTTCCATATAGGCGTCAGGCCGGATCGGGTGCGCCAGCGGGCCTGCGTCCTCGGCAAACTGGCGCGTACGCAGCATGTTGACGTCTTCGATGCGCTTGACGGCCTTGGAGGTTCGGTCGCCGGTAAATTCCTGGTCGCGGAACACAGTGAAGCCTTCCTTCAGGCTGAGCTGGAACCAGTCCCTGCAGGTGATGCGGTTGCCGGTCCAGTTGTGGAAATATTCATGGCCGATGACGCCTTCGATGTGCTCGTAATCGGAGTCGGTGGCCGTGTCGGGACGCGCCAGCACATATTTTGTGTTGAATACGTTGAGCCCCTTGTTTTCCATCGCGCCCATGTTGAAGTGGCTGACCGCAACGATCATGTACAGATCCAGGTCATACTCGCGGCCATAGACTTCCTCATCCCAGCGCATCGCGTTTTTCAGGGACTGCAGCGCGTGGTCGCATTTGTCCAGGTCATGCGGCTCGACAAAGACTTGCAGGCTGATGTCCCGGCCCGATTGCGTGGTGAAGTTGTCTTCGACGCAGTACAGCTGGCCTGCGACCAGCGCGAACAAATAGCAGGGCTTGTCGAACGGGTCTTCCCAGGTAACCCAGTGGCGATTTTCGGACAGTTCGCCATGACCGACTTTATTGCCGTTCGACAGCAGTATCGGATAGCGGTTTTTGTCGGCGATGATGGTGGTCGTAAACCGCGCCATGACGTCGGGGCGATCAAGATAATAGGTGATTTTCCTGAAGCCTTCCGCTTCGCATTGCGTGCACAGCATGCCGTTGGAAAGATACAGACCTTCCAACGCGGTATTGGCTTTCGGATCGATCAGGTTTTCGATGGTCAGCACAAAGCGTTGATCTTGCGGTACGTCATGGATGACCAGGGAATCGGCCGTTTGCTGGTAGTCGGCGGCGGTTAAGTCATCGCCGTCATTCAGGTTGACGCG
>CAYPJI010000034.1:0-14033 GCA_964411045.1 uncultured Methylobacter sp.
GCGACCGGTAGCCAGGTCCGCAGCCAGGATATCGCACCGCTGGAACGCTTTGCGCCGCCCGCACACCTGGCTGGACAGGACGGCCGCAACCGGGCGCCGGTCGAGCGCTGCCGGATCGCGGCCGGCAACGATTATGAAGCCATTGTGGCTTGGCTGTCCCTGTGGAACGACGGCACGCCCACGCACCGGGCCTACCGGAAGGAGGCCGAGCGCTTCCTGCTCTGGGCCGTCATCGAACAGCGCCAGGCCTTGTCCTCGCTGACCACGCCGGACTGTGCCGCTTACCGGCGC
Source organism: uncultured Methylobacter sp. (assembly GCA_964411045.1). Taxonomy (GTDB): domain Bacteria; phylum Pseudomonadota; class Gammaproteobacteria; order Methylococcales; family Methylomonadaceae; genus Methylobacter. The sequence goes on from CAYPJI010000034.1 coordinate 292, forward strand.
TTTCTGGCCGACCCCCAGCCCGCAGAGCGCTGGATCGGCAAGCCGGCCCCGCGCTGGTCGGGCCAATGGCGGCCGTTCAAGGGGCCCTTGAAGCCTTCTAGCATCCGCCAATCGGAAGTGATCCTGAGCGCCCTGTGCGAATGGCTGGTCGGGCAACGCTATCTGGACAGCAATCCGTTCATCGGGCTTAGCACGCAGGCGTTCGGCCACCGCAACCCGGGCGCCGACCGGGCCCTGTCGCCGGCGCTCTGGCATCAGGTTCAGGCCTTTGCCGTCACCCGGGTCAGCGATTCCACATTAACCGACAGTCAGTGCGCGCTGTACCGGCGCACTTCATTTGTGCTGACCTTTGCCTATGCCACGGGCCTGCGTTTGCAGGAGCTGGTCAACGCCACGGTCGGCGATTTAAAACAGGTCAGCACGCCGCTCGGTGAGCAATGGTGGCTGGAGGTGCTCGGCAAGGGCAACAAGTATCGGGAAGTGCCGATCTCGCCCGCGCTGCTGGCTTCGATCAACGGCCATCTGCAGGACCGGGGCCTGAAGTCGGTCGGCTATATCACAGCCGATACGCCGATCATCGGCAAGCTGCGCGGCGAAGCCAAGGCGGTCATCAGCGCCTCGGGCCTGTACCAGACGCTGAAAGGCTTTTTCCAGGAAGCGGCCGAGGCGCTCGCCCCTGACGATCCGCTGGCCGCCGAACGGCTTAGGCAGGCCAGCACGCACTGGCTGCGCCACACCCACGGCAGCCATGCGGTGGCTCAGGGCGTGCCTCTGGCAATCGTCCGCGACAACCTAGGCCACAGCAATATCGCCACGACCTCGATCTATGTCCATACCGACCGGGACGAGCGATATCAGGCTATGCTCGGGCTGAGCAAGAAATAGTCTGCTAAAAGCTTACCTACCACATAGGAACATAGCCTGAAGGCTTGAAGAAGTTCTGGCATTCAACAGCACCGATAAGGTTTGCTGCCATCTGCTGAAGATTCTGCAGTGCGGGATTTTTACCGTTAATCCCAACAGCTTTACCAGTGACTTAAAAAATCCCGCCGTAACTCATAGCGGGGCACTGTAAAGGCTTCTCGAATCGTCAACGCGCATGGGATGGCCCAGTCTGAATACGTCATTGGGCTTCCTCGATAACCTGCCCTTTCTGGTTGATGCCAACGTTCGATTTAAGATTCATCAAACAAAGGGTTAATGAATCTCGATTGAGCAGCCCTTTGTTATACGCCAACCAATTTTCGGGTTTATAGCGATGTTGAGTTTTCTTCTCCATGCCATCCGTTATGAAGACTTATCGATTTATGCAACAACGTCACTATTACGTCACAAATTGTGACAGCAATAAACAATCGATCATTCAAATTAATGTCTGGAGAAAAGTGTTTCACAAAAACCAGTTTAAAATCATCTAACAGAATACCCATAAAAGTCCGTTTACATTTTAATTCTCTATTCGTACAAGAACGGTTTTATACCAACACTAAAAGACTGTCACAAATTGTGACACAACATCTTTCTCATCCAGTTCTGATGAAACATTGCATATACCAAAGTCAGGTAGAAATACAATGAGATAAAGATTCTAAAAAAGAAGTGAAATTCTTAATATGAGCACAAACCAGTCTAAATTAAAAAATAACCAAACTTGTAAATCACCAATAAAAATTTGTCCTTATATTTATTTATTGCATTGAAAATTCATTTATCTATAATCAAAATTATACAAAAACACAGATACACATATTCATTGTATATACGCATTTAATGCCAAACATGTGGAACTAGGATATAAACGCAGCGTGTTACCCGTCACAATTTGTGACACATACCAGATTAGTGAGGCGTCACAATTTGTGACACTTGGATATAAACGCAGTGCTTTACCCGTCACAATTTGTGACGGGTAAAAAAAATAATATAAATTTAAGGACTACTAATGGAACCTAATAAAAATAATAACGGTTACGTAACACCTATTATTGCAATTATTAATGCAAAAGGTGGCGTCGGAAAAACCACTACTACAGTAAATCTGGCGGCCGAATTCGCAGCAAAGGATATCAGCGTTTTAGTTGTTGATCTTGACCCTCAAGGGAATGCTTCTGATCATATTGGCGTCGTCAGTTATACAAGAATGAATAACAATGTCGGCGCATTATTTACAGACCCTGATACCCAGGAAGACATAGCCAAAATTTTAGAAACAATTGCTGTAGAGGTAAGACCAGGATTTGAGGGGGTTAATTACATCCCATCAGCAATGTATTTGGATAAAAATGTTGCCAAAAATAATTCCCCAAGACCAACTGAGGAATTGAAAATAAGATTGGATTTAATCTCTCACATGTTTGATGTAATTTTAATTGATTGTCCTCCCAATCTGTTGACTCTCACCGATAATGCGATCTCAGCAGCAACACATTTTATCGTGCCCATTGAAACAAGAACCAGTTATTCAACAAGTGGTTGGCTAACTCTAATGGAACATGTTGAGCAAGTCGCACGCTACACAAATAAAAGACTTCAATATTTAGGCGTTTTACTAACCTGCGTTGATAGTCAAACAAAAGTTAATAAGGCTATAACGGAAATGATGGAATATTCCAGCAGTAAATTCAATAACGGTGGTCGTGTAATACCGGTGAGAATACGTGATTCGATCAAGATAGGTGAAGCGGCCATTAGGAACACGCCTGTTAAATGGGTAGACAAGTCAAGTAGAAATAAGGTAGCTAAAGACTACGAAGATCTGGCTGAATACTTGCGAGCTGAATTAAATATAAGACGATCATATGCGGAAACCAATACAAGTGAACAAGAATAAAATTAAGGAAATACAATGAATTCTAAAAAGAAAATTAGTCTCGTTGAGCAGATGAAGACTAAATATGATGATAGGGTGCCCGTATTGAATCCGGACCTGGCAGACCAAATCACTGCTCGTGCAAAAGATGCTTCAATTGAAAGTGTTATCGAGGAAGATGCAATAAAAGATAAGGATGGTATGACAACTATACCTATCAATTTAATCGATGATAATCCTTATCAACCAAGAAGGTATGTTGATCCTGTAAATCTTAATGAGCTGGCTGAATCCATTAAAAATTTAGGCGGATTGATACAACCAATCGTCGTTAGACGTGTGGCCGAGCGTTATCAATTAGTTGTTGGACGGAGACGACTCCTTGCATGCAGGCAGATTGAATTTGCTGAAATCCAAGTTATAGTTCGCAAAGTTGAAGACCATATCATGGCGATAATAGCTTTGGATGAAAATTTAAAACGTGTAGATCTGAGTGACTATGAGATAGGCCAATCGATCAGAAATATAGAGAGTCTCTTTGCAACTAAAACTGAAATTGCAAAATATTTAAAATGCAATAGATTTGACGTTTACCGATACACGTCATTTTTTGAGTTGCCATCCTGGGTAATTGCTCGTTTGGATGTGAATCCGAAAATCATCCATCGTTCAAATGCAAATGAATTAAAGAAATTAATAAATACCCTTGATTATGATGAATCGGTTTATAGGGAACATATTGAAAAAGCGATGACTGAGCTAGAGACGGGCGCGCTAACTCAGGCTCTCTTCATTACCCGTATTAAAAGGCTAGTCAGAGACGCTCAGAATCCACGTAGTCAATCTCTAGATGCCACAAAGATGAAGTTTGTAATGAATGGCAAGAAGTTTGGTTCTCTAGTGCATGATGATCAAGGACTGAAGATTAAAATTAATCCTGAAGCATTAACAACAAACGATGTAGAAGAAATTCATAATTTCATTTTAGCTAAAATAACTGGCCAACCAGTTAAGTAAAATGACGTGCATGAGCATAACGTTTCGTTACACTCATGTGCACTCATCAGATCGCACGAGAAGCTCCGATCTTTAGGTTGGGAAAGGGAAGTAAAACGGGCTCGGGATGAGCCAGGATAGTGTGTCGTACCGTAGTGGTTGTAAATTGACAATAAAACAATTACTTTAACTTTATTACACTTGACTGCGAGGCCCCTGCTGGCAGATGGTAAGTCACATTGGTGTGGCGCAGCTAGTGCTTGGTCATGAGTGAGAGCTGGGCTCGAATGTGCGGATTTATTAGTCAGAAAAGGAGGAAATGTGACCACAGATGTGATTAGTGTCTTCGCGATCAATGGCATCGCAGGAGCAATGGGCGGAGTCATTCAAATAGTATGGCAAGAACTAAAGGGTAGAAAACTGTCGTCGCCGTCATTTGTCGACAGAGACTTCCAGGAACCGCTTCCCATCGCTGCCAGAAAAAAGTTTCTTTTTTCCAATGGCATTTTTGCAGGGGCGTTCGGTGGCGTATATGGGTGGGGCTTGCTGGCTATTTTCGGTTCTGCCAACATGCCAAATGATGGCGCGCAGTTATTTGGTGCATTTATCATTGGATACATTGCCCGTTGCAGCCTGGCAATGCTACATAAACAGCAGGTATGACCTTCCCAGGTAATCGCTAGCCACGAGCCTGGTATTGAGTCTTGCAGGTATATCGGCTCGGTCATGAGTTGGCGAGCGATAGCGAAGCTCCTTTGAAGCGTTGGGTTGGGTACATGGATAACCCATCAGGTTTTCAGATTTGAAAACCTGCCACCCATTCCAATACACATCCGGTCAAATTTTGAACGCCCGAGTTGTGCCAATTGCGGTCAGTCGTATATTTTTAGACATCAAGACCCGATCTTTTGTAATGACGTTATAATTATTTTAATAAAACGCTCGGACTTCAAAATCAGGAAACACTGCTTTTTAGTGGTAAAAAATAAAATTTATGACGAAAACAGAGATAAATGAAAAAAGCAGGCAAAAATTGGAAGCAATATCTAAATTTAGTGAATACCGTTTTTTTGAAGCCTATAAAACTATACGCAACAACTTTCGGAAATATGATACAACGGCTTTCATCAAGGGGTGCCTAAACTATTTGCACCATCCTACTAAAAATGACATTGATCAACTTCAAAAGCATCCCTGGCTTGTTTTTTTACTTATTAAATGGGCAATAGGGGATGAGCAAAGTTTTAGACCGGGAAGAGCAACCCCTTCAAACGCTGACATTCAGAATGCCATCCAACGCATGCTAGATCTCGGCGCGAATGTGCGGTTACCATCCGAGTATGAACATTCCATACTTTTCTTACGTAGCCTCGCCTACCAGCAATTCATTTATCAGGAAAATTTCAGGTTTAATCATTTAGCACGACAATTCATATTGTTCGGCGACCTGCCGCCTGATCACTTTATAAAAATCGAATTTCGCAATCTTACTGGATTAAGCGTTGAGGCTTTTCTAGAGTTATCTCTTGTGCTGTTCACTCGTTTTTCACCAGGAGAAGTTCATCACATCATTGATCAAAATTTCTTTTCACCCTTGCTCATGAAATATTCCATTCATGAAATTTATATGTTTCTTCGGGCTTTTTCTAAGCCATTTCCCGAAATCAAAGCTCAAGTTATTGAAAGGAGCAATAAAAAAATACAAGGCAAGGAATATTATGAACAGACTCCTTTTCTCGCTTTTCCGTTAGTTGAGAACGGAACCAGATTTATTTGTACAGAGCGCCATGTACTATATCGATGTATTGAGCATTTTATCTATGATCGCATGAAAATCTGGAATGCACAGACGTTCATGAATGCGTTTGGTTATATTTTTGAGCGCAGTGTCGAAACTGCAATTCAGCATACAAAATTGCCATACACGACTGAAGCCGAATTAAGGAAAATTTTCGGCCATAATAAAAACCTGGTAGATTTTATTATTACGGACGGTAATTCTAGGGTGTTTGTGGATGCAAAAGCAGTCGAAATGGCTTATCAAGGAAAGGTTGCTCACTTGTGTGAAGAAGCAGAAGATAAGACTAAGCCCATTCTCAAAGCGATCAAACAAGCAAATGAGGTTATGGCTAATTTATCAAGCTTTACCGATAATGATTGTGTACTCTGCAGAACAGAAAATAATTATTTGGTTGTTGTCACGTACAAAGATCTTTATCTTGGAAACGGTGTAACATTTTATGAAGGTATCGCAAAAGCTAGCATAGACACGATCCGCGCAGAATATTCTAATGGAGGTATTCCTTTAGAGAATATGTACTTTCTTAATATCGATGAATTTGAATTGTTCTCTGAAGCAGTAGCAAACGGTCACATTGGACTGGTTGAAGGTCTTGAAAAAGCAAAAGCACCCGATTCGGATGCTCGCACCAAAAAATTTAACTTTTTCCTTCACATTGCAAGTTGGAACATTCCTACGCCCATACCAGTGTACTTGCAAGACCGAGTGATGTCCGAAATAGATAAACTTAAGCCATTTCTTGAATGATTAAACAAAATTTTGGCACTGAATGATTGTTATTTTTGACCGTCCGGTTAGGGTCGGACTGCGACCGTTTGTTACAGTAGCGACCGCATATGCAGCAATCGCTACCTTTATTTTAACAGCTAAATTTCAGTTTGCTCCGAAATTTCAAGTGCATCGTCGACTTCTATCCCAAGATAACGAACAGTGCTTTCAAGCTTCGTATGACCAAGTAATAGCTGAACCGCGCGTAAATTCTTAGTTCTCCGATACACCAGAGTTGCCTTTGTCCGACGCATCGAATGAGTCCCATAAGCGGCAGGATCAAGACCGATTGATATTACCCAATGCTCAACTATTCGAGCATATTGCCGGGTTGAAAGATGCGGCGAATCATGAATTCGACTCGGAAAAAGATATTGCTCGGATTTTAGATTGGCTTGGGCGATCCAGGTTTCAAGCGAATCCCGAGCTTGCTCGGTTATCTCGAACTGAACAGTCCGGTGCGTTTTCTGCTGCATGATAATGGCCCGCGATGACACGCGGTTACCTTGGGCTATATCGCCTACTCGAAGCTTGACCAGATCACAACCGCGCAGCTTGCTGTCTATCGCCAAGTTGAACAGTGCCAACTCCCGAGCATTCCTGGCCATTTGTAACCGAATGCGAATGGCCCAAATCTCTTTTAACTTGAGAGGCTGTTTTTGGCCCATCAATTTGCTCTTGTTCCAGGGAACATGAGCGTTGTTTGGATTATCGGTATTGGATTTCATGACAAACTCCTAACATTAGGTTGAGGAGATTTATTGTTTTGTTATTTTCTTGTCAGCAGCTATAGACTAATGGATGTGGATCAGCCAAAAGCAGCCCATTCAGAGTTCATTCAGAGTTCATTCAGAGTTGATGTTTAAGATTACCCAAGGCTATTCCGAAACTGTCTCTTATTTCTATTGGATCTGCTGTCCCATTTAAAAACCCAGCGCAAGGCGCTGGTATTTTTATCAGCTGAGCTTAAGAGACGGTGTAAAATGCCCATTCCAGATCATGACGATTCAAGCTGTTTATAAAGGCAGAAGATTGTAAAATCCTGGTTATGCCAGGGCGATACTTGTCTTGCTGAGCATGATTCATCTACAAAAAGAAAAATAAAAACTTCAAGGAAGTAACTATGCGCTTATCCATCAGCCGTTTTTTCATTCTGCTAGGGTTATTTTTTCCCGCACTTGCCTCAGCAATTACGCCGGCATCTCAGTTGGCTAATAGTCGGGTGTTTACCTATGCCGAAGCTAATTATCCGAACATTTTTACCGGCAAGGCGGCAGAGGAAGGCCATTACCAGCAATATCTCTATCGCTACTATCCGAGCAGCGGCAACTATTTAGGCGTTGATCCGGCAGGCGATATCTTCATCCTGGGAAACTATACCCACAATGAGCTCATGGCCGTTGGTAACGTAGCCGATTTCGACAGCGTCATCACGGCATGGGAAGACGCACAATCTATTACTTATGATCGCGTGTTTTCTTATGCGGAAGCCAATTTCCCTACCATTTTTACCGGCAAGGAAGAAGGTATGGGCTTCAGTCCTCAATTTCCTTATTACCGCCACTATCCGATCAGCGATAACTCGTTAGGCATTGATCGGGCGGGCGACATTTTCATTTGGGGACCGTATACAGGGGGCATACAGACAACTGTTGGCAATGTAGATGACCACCGAAGCGCCATCTTGGCTTGGGAACATCAGCCGGGCTTAAGACTGGATTATCCGGGCTTCACGGTCTGGCTGGATTGTGCAAAACGAGGCGCAACCAAATTTCAATATGTGGCCCAGCATGATACAGGCAATGCGCCGCGTTATGACAGCTTCTTTCTCGATCCGAATGTACCGGCCGACTGTCAGCAAACCAGCGCCAGTGCCTATGGCCAGAATTACGATAGAGGCCATCTGGTGCCGGCCAATCATCTCGATGCCTCAGCCGAAGCGATCAAGGCCACTAACACCATGACTAATATTCTTCCCCAGGCGGCCAATATGAACCGCGGGGCTTGGTTGCAAACTGAAGAGATTATTGAATGCTATAGAGATATTGACGAGCTATTGGTGATCGGTGGCGTGATCTGGGGCAATGACCCGACCGATGATGCCTTCCTCCAATCACACAGCGTCCAGACACCCGATGCATTCTGGAAAGTCATCATTAGAGGCACAGGTCAGGATGAACAGGTGATAGCTTGGATTGTGCCCAATAGCCAGGAAGCCACCCGGGATCGTCTCGATCAGTATTTAGTGAGCGTATCTGAACTGGAATTTAAAACGGGTGAAACCATACCGGTAGCTGATTATGCCAAAGATGACAAGCCCAGCCAGTCCTGGATGATTCCGATAGGTTGCGACAAAAGCTAGAAAACCATATTCGGAATAGCGGGGGGTTACGATGTCAAGGATGATTCCGATAGGTTGCGACAAAAGCTAGAAAACAGGGGAATTATCAAGATCGGGTATGATCACCTGAATGAGCCGGTGTGCGGTTGCCTCAACCGGCTCAGTTGTGCCAAAATCTGCCGGCCGATTGCTTCAGTTGAATGGCCGGTGAAAACCAGAAAACTGCCGTTCAACCTTTCGTTCGGATGTAGGGTGCGGTGAGTTTATGAACCGCATCAATCGCGAACGATGCAGTGCACGTTGTTTACCGCATCCTACGGCCTTAATGCCGGATTTACACACCCTTAGTAGTCCCCCGTATTCCAAATATATCTATCGAGATGTGCTAAAACTCACCAATTAGCCACTCGGTTGGCCCGTCAGTGCCAATTCGTAGCCCCCCTTGGGACGCAGAAATAGAAAAATGTCTCACGATTAGCTTATAACTGTGCTAAATTAAGCACAGTTTTGTAGGGACAAATGCCATGGTAAGTAGAAGAATAACCATAAAAACCAAAGATATATGTGATGCCCTGAATATAGGACGCCATCAGCTACGGGCATGGACTAATACACTTGCACCATTTTGCAATAGAGAGACTAAAGCACGTTCCGCGTACAGATATGATTCTGCCGACTTACTCTATTTTGCCCTTATAAAACACATTACTGAGAATTTTGGTTTGTCCTTGCCATTTATTTCTCGTTTTTCCGAGAAGCTGTATTCCTGTATCAGGGAACCCCGGAGTTTGGCCCGCCCTCCGTTTCTGTTTATAAGTGAACAGGGCAACTGCTGTGAACAGTTAAGTCTCGAAAAAATCGATCGGGAGGGATTCATTATTGATGTAACCCTCGCACAGACGTTGGTTTATCAGTTTTTAGGGCTCTCTCCTCAACAAGCCCAGCTACCGTTAGGCTTAGTGGAAGTGAGTTAAGATGATCCAGGCGGTTTGGTTAAATACTTTACGATTAGACAGTCGTAAATCGCCGGAATTTATTCGGGCCGGAGATAATTTGTCCGGTATTCCTCACGGTTCATTGATCCGGCAGTCATTTGAAGAATTAAATCTTGCTGCCGTTCATTGCGTTTCAGGTATTCCAAGTGTCGCGTTTCTTGTGCAGGATGAATTTAATCAAGCAGACGTTGAATATGTCCATAAAGCGCTTTGGAACCAAGGTCTAGGAACGCTTCTTCTTGTTATATCTGGTGACATCTTACGTGCATATTCGCTCTCCCAGCTTCCGACAAAGGATGGCGAGCTTTCTGAAAAACTGGTTCAGGTTTTCTATCTCGTAAAGGATGCTCTGCTTTTAAAGGATTTAATTCTAGGGGTGGAGTCCGGGAGATTTATCGCCGAGCACGGAGAAAAATTTGACCCCAAGTATCGTGTCGATCAAGTCTTACTTGAAAACCTGGAGGCGACAGCAAATAGACTGGTTGACAGTAATATCCGACTTGAATCTGCTCAGGCACTTCTGATGCAGATTATGTTTGTCGCTTACCTTGAAGACCGCGAAATCATTGGTCCTGATTACTTCAATAAAGCGACGGGTGATAAAAAGATTGTTTCCTTGGAAGCGCTACTAAATGATGGCCAACCTGGAAAATTTCTCAAGTTATTTACACTTCTCAAGCAGCATTTTAATGGTGATTTGTTTGTCGCCCCTTGTTCTTTCGATGAAACTGAAAATGTTGAAGAATTAAGTTCATACCATATACGAATTCTCTCTGAATTTCGTGCTGGTAATGTTCATTTAAAATCCGGCCAATATCAGCTCTGGCCTTATAATTTCAATTATATTCCCATTGATCTCATTAGTGCGGTTTATGACCGGTTTTTAGGTTTTGATCCCACTTCAAAACGTGAAACCGGTGCCTACTACACACCGATGTTTCTGGCTGATCTGGTTGCTGAGCAGGCTTGGTCCGAACTATCGGACAAGCAAAAAATCAGTGGCCATTATGTCGATCCCTCTTGTGGCTCCGGCATTTTCCTTGTCCGCTTATTTGAAAAAATGGTGGATGAATGGCGCAATAAACATCGGAACCAGCGAACTACGTGGCCAGCTTTAATAGCCATGTTAAAAAGGCTGCATGGATTTGACATTAAGAAAGAGTCCGTTCATGTCGCGGCATTTTCTCTTTATATTGCATTGCTCGAAAATTCACGGCCAGCAGAAATTCTGGCCTTAATGGAAAAAGGGCGGTTATTGCCAAAGCTTTTTGGTGAAACATTGCGAGTGTCCGATTTTTTCGAAATCCCCAGCGATAACCACAAGTATGATTTAATCATTGGAAATCCGCCTTGGGTAAGCCGACGGGGCGAGCAAAAAAGCGCAGAAAAATGGTCCAAGGAAAATCAATGTGAAATGCCTGCAAAAGAGATCGCCTGGGGTTTTGCCTGGAAAGCACTTTCACACGCTAACCCGGATGGAACAATAGCGTTGCTTTTGAAGGCCACCAGCTTTTTGACAAATCATAGTCAGTCCTTCATAAAAACCCGTAGACAATGGCTGGAAAGTATTCATCTAATTCGCGTCGTGAATTTTGCCGATACCTGTTTTCAGCTTTTTGAAGGATGTGATGCACCGGCTACGCTGATGCTATACAAGCCCAAAAGTCATGGGCAAGACAGTTACACTTTTGATTATTGGGTGCCTAAGGCTGATCTAAATTTGAAAACCAAAAGATTGATGACGCTCAGCAGCATTGATAAAGCAAGGTTACCCATTGATCGAGTGATTGAGGATCAGTTACTCATGAAGCGGCGGATGTGGATGCAAACACCGGATGCGAAGCTGTTTCAATATCTCGCCAATCTTCCGAAACTGGGTGAAAAAATTATTACGTATCAGAATTCAAAAAAACAAGAAAATCTTGAACATAAAAAATGGGTTATAGGACAAGGGTTCAACCCTGTTCAAGAACACAATTTGGATAAGCCCGACTACAAACCCACATATTCAAAAATAGTTACCCAACTTCCACATTTAGAAACGCAAATGTTTTGCCCTTTGGTTATGCCCCAGATAAAGGGTAAACCTTGGCAAACAGATGTGCTTCATAGGAAAGGCTACGAAGCGGGATTTAAAGCGCCGCATATTCTTATCCCACAAGGCATAGAGCGTAGCCAGGGGCGGTTGCGCGCTAGCTACTGCACTCAAGATTTAACTTTTAGGCATTCTATACAGGCGATTAACTTTGACCCGTTAAATGAGAATCTTGCGAAATTTTTAACTGTTTTGCTTAACAGCTCATTAGTCGCGTGGTTCCTGTTCCACCACAGTTCTAATACAGCCATGGAGCGGGACAAAGTTCATCAGGAGCAACTTCTGGAGATTCCTTTTCCATTACCTAAGCACACATCCAGTGAAAATCAGGCGGAGCAGGCATTAAACAAAGCCGTTCGGCTGATGGACAGACTCCTAGCGCAAAAAGATGATTTACTTAAAGCTAGTTACGCTGAACATATCAGTGAGATTGATAAAATTATTTATCTTTACTTTGGGTTAAGCGAAAACGAAATCCTCTTAATTGAAGATACACTGAATCATGTCATCCCGAGCATGCAGCCGCGCGCGCATTCAAAAACATTACCCAGTCTCTGGAAAGATACGACTGAACCGGATTGGCGCAGTTATGCTTGCCATTTATCATCAAGGTTTTCAGATTGGCTAAGCCAACCGTATCGTGCGGTAACCGAGTTCTTCGGCTCTTCTTCCGATCTCGTTGTTCTTGGTATTCGCCTCGTTGACGATCCAGATACGGAAATTTTTTCTTATAGTCCGAAAAAGAGTATTGATCATATTTTGCCTCAAATATGGGGGGCTATGCCGGAGCAATTACCGGGTAATTTTCAGCTAATCCCTGATCTGCGGATATTTATTGACGATGTTCTGTATTTGGTAAAACCGAGGAAGAAAAGGTTCTGGCTCGGATCAACTGCTTTAGCAGATGCCGATGCAATAGCGGGCGATTTGTTAGGTCACGCGAGGTAAAGAATATTAAATGATCGTAGGTACATCGTCATTTTGGCGGGAACATATAAAGGATATTGATAAAGACCTCATTCAATGTATCGAACGTGTCTGGCCTACTGTTATAGCAAGATTGAGCAATACTGATAAGGAAGACAACATCACACAACGCCTTGTTGACGTTCTGCGCGATGACAGGGCCATATGCAATATCGGATTTCTTGTTTCTCATCATAAACTGCGTGAAGCAGATCGTGCTGGGGATTATACGACAAAAGGTATTCTGGATATGGCGTTGTTTATTGACCAAGATCACGAGCGCTATATCGCGTATGAATGTAAGCGTCTCAATATTGTAGATCAAAGCGGTAAAAGGGCCGGCTCACTCGCTGGCGCCTATGTTGAAGAAGGGGTAGTTCGTTACGCGACAGCAAAATATTCAGAAAGAATCCCGTACGGCTGTATGATTGGTTATGTGATGGATGGAGATAAGGAATTTGCGTTCCGACAACTTTTTAGTGCACTCAACAAAAGAAAAGAACTCGTTAACCTGGAACCCTACGAAATCAAAGTGAAAGATGGCTATTTCATTGAGTTTGAAACATCCCATCGAAGAAATACCGATAACTCGAAAATTGAAGTTCGGCACAGACTTTTTCCTTTGAATTAGGAATAAGCTTTAGACTTAATCTGACTGTTACTGGATTTTCAAAAATATCTGTTAGATTAAATTGTACATCCTACAAATTAAATGACTGCTTTATTCCCGTATTCAGCCATTTGGCAATAATAATGTAATGACGCCTCAGGGTCGATAGCACCTGTTCACCCTTCTCAAAAGCCGACATTACTCGTTCATTAAAGCAAAGTTGTAACTCTTGGTATCTAATAAAAACAATCACATAGGCTCAGGCGTTTACAACTTTACTTTAAAATTCTTGAACTAAAACGGTAAACAAAATGATGATTAAAGCCATTTTGTAACGCCCATCGCGGACTTGCAATGTCTA
>CAYPJI010000035.1:0-7597 GCA_964411045.1 uncultured Methylobacter sp.
AGATTACTGATTGAGTTTTTTGATCAATCGCGTAAACAGTGTTGGGGAATGGCGTGTGGATGTAAAGAACATCGTTAACTACCAGTGGGCCGCCTTCATGACCACGTAATACACCTGTAGAAAAAGACCATGCAGGTTGCAGACTTTTAACGTTGTTGACGTTGATCTGGTTCAGTTTGCTGTAACGAGTACCTGCGTAGTTGCCACCCCAAGCAGCCCAGTTAGCTGGGTTTTGAGTCAATTTCTCAACTTCGGTGTTAGCAGTTGAAACCGCTGGCGCAGCTAATATAGCAGCTACACTTGAAGCAAGCAGCCAACTTTTTAAAGGCTTCTTCATATATATTTCTCCTGATATTCTGCTAATTAGACAGAACACTGATTATGTTTTTTAAGACTAATATTAGTGTTAAAGCATTAGGGTGACTTTTTCTATTTCTTTAAAAGGAATTTTTCCCGGTCACGCCAGACGCCTAAATTTAATGATTTTGCTTCAAAAGTCAACTGTTAAGGTGATGGTAAGATCTTTATTGTGTGCTTGTCTAGGCTAAGATTGCGGAAAGTAATCAATATTTATTTCTTCAAAATAAAACACATATCCCATAAAAATACTGGAAATTTAATGATTTTTTGAGTTTGTCAGCTCTGGCGTACATGGCAACTTTATCTCGATATACCGCCTGCTTTTGCGATTGGCTTGCATTGATCTGAATGTCAGGCCTTATTTAACTTAATCGTTAGGTTAAATGGCTTCTATACGATAACCATTGCGGTTCCAGCACAACACCTCGGCCGCATCCCTTCGCCAGGCGGAAAGTACGAAGCGTTGGGCCGGTTGACCGTTTATTTCGAAGTCATGAACGCCGGGCCGGTGAGTATGTCCATGAATCAGGCGCAAGCAGTTGTGTTCCCGCATGACAGCTATTACGGTGTCTTGATTGACGTCCATGATTTCCTGCGTTTTTTTACGTTTATGAAAGTGGCTGCGAAAACGGTACCAGCGCGCCATCAGTAGGCGCAGGAGCAGCGGTTTCGATAAGACATAACGTTTCCATTCCGGCGTATGTGATTTGGCTCTAAAAGCCTGATAGGGCAGGTCGTCGGTGCAGAGCAAATCGCCGTGCGTGAGCAAGGTAGGCGTGCCATAAAGATCAATAACCGCATAATCATCAATCAAAGTCACGCCGGTCTTCTGGCAGAATTTATCGCCCAGCAGGAAATCGCGGTTGCCTTGCTGTAAATAGACTTTCGCGCCCGAGCCGGTCAATTGCTTCAGATGTTTCCGAATCTTGTTGTTGGGCGGAGTAGGGTCGTCATCGCCTATCCAGGCATCAAAAAGATCACCCAGAATATAAATAGCTTCCGCCTTGGTGGCCCTCTGTTCAAGAAAGTCTAGAAATCGGCGGGTGATTTCAGGTTTATCCAGAGAGATATGGAGATCTGATATGAATAGGATGTCTTTATTCATGAAGAAATAGTGCAAAAAGCCCAAGGCAACATTAGGTTTTGCCTTGGGCTTCTAGTCATTCCTCTTGGTTTGGCGATTATTTAATGACTTCAGCTTTTTCAATCACGATGTCGGTTTTAGGTACATCCTGATGCGGGCCTCGATTGCCTGTTGGTTGCTTGGCCATGGCGTCGACAACTTCCATGCCTTCAACCACTTCGCCAAAAACGGCATAACCCCAGCCATTAGGCGTAGGGCTGGTGTGGTTCAGGAATGAATTGTCTTTGTAGTTGATAAAAAATTGCCCAGTTGCAGAGTCGGGGGCTGGTGTACGAGCCATGGCGATAGTGCCGCGATTGTTCGGCAGACCGTTGTTGGCTTCATTTTTAATAGGTGCATGAGTGGCTTTTTGGTTGAAGCTGGTATCGAAGCCGCCGCCTTGTGCCATAAAGCCTGGAATGATGCGATGGAAAATAGTGCCATTATAAAAGCCTTCGTTAACATAAGTCAGAAAATTTGCTGATGAAACAGGCGCTTTTTCAGAATTCAGCTGAATGACGATTTCGCCGAGTGTCGTTGTTAATTTAACTTTTGGTTGTGTGTCAGACATTTTGTTTTCCGTAGCAAAAGAAAGTGTTGTTAGAGACAGCATCATGGAAAGAATAAGGATGCGCATGAATTTTCCTTGTGGGTGATGCAAAGGGCAGATTCTATGTGTTTTTATCTTGAAAGAGAAGTATGTGCTTGGTAAATTGTGCGGTTTTGTTTATAAATCTACATAAATTTCATCCGGCTGGGCTGTCTTGCAGAAGTCGATTGCGGGCACTTGGGCGGATTCTTTAACGATATGGCATGGTAACTCAATGTTAAAAATATATAACACCCTGACTCGAAAGAAAGAATTGTTTCAGCCGCGCGAAGCCGGCAAGGTCGGCATGTATGTTTGCGGCATGACAGTTTATGACTACTGCCATGTCGGCCACGCCCGCGTCATGGTCGTGTTTGACACGGTTGCACGCTATTTTCGGCATTTGGGTTATGACTTGACCTATGTGCGCAATATCACCGACATCGATGACAAGATTATTCAGCGGGCCAATGAAAACGGCGAAGAATTCGGCAAGCTGACGGAGCGTTTTATCGAGGCCATGCATGAGGATGAGCGCGCGTTATCGGTGCTGCCGCCCGATATCGAGCCCAGAGCCGCACAATCCATCGAGCAGATTATTGCCATGATTGAGACCTTGGTGGCTAAAGGACTGGCTTATGTCGGCAGCAATGGCGATGTGTTCTATTCAGTCAATAAATTCAAAGATTACGGCCAATTGTCGGGCAAGAACCTGGATGAACTGCAGGCCGGCGAGCGCGTCGATGTGGATCTGGCCAAGCAGAATCCGATGGATTTCGTATTGTGGAAAATGGCCAAGCCGAATGAGCCGGCCTGGGAATCGCCTTGGGGCCTGGGACGTCCCGGTTGGCATATCGAGTGCTCAGCCATGTCGACCTGCTGCCTGGGAAATCATTTCGACATCCATGGCGGCGGCATGGACTTGCAGTTTCCTCACCATGAAAATGAAATCGCCCAGTCGGAAGGCGCGACCGGCGAAAAATTCGTTAATTTATGGATGCACAACGGCTTCGTGCGCATCAATGAAGAGAAAATGTCCAAATCGCTGGGCAATTTCTTTACCGTTCGGGAAGTGCTGCAGCGCTATCGGCCTGAAATCATACGTTTCTTTATTCTTTCCAGCCATTACCGCAGTCCATTGAATTATTCCGATGAGCATCTGAATGAGGCGGGAGCGGCTTTGACGCGGCTTTATACAGCGCTGCGCGGCGTTGAAATGGCAGAGGCGACAGCAGAAGCCGATTACAAAGCACGGTTTGAGCAGGCTATGGACGATGACTTTAATACGCCTGTCGCGCTATCGGTACTGTTCGATTTGGCCAGAGAACTGAACAAGGTCAAGGAAAACAATCGGGAAAAGGCAGCGCAATTGGCGGCTACGCTAAGATATTTAGGTGGTCTACTCGGAATACTGCAAGATGATCCCGATGCTTTTCTTAAAGGCGGAGCAATAGCTGGTCCAGGCACTGTGAGCTTATCGAATGAGCAGATTGAACAGCAAATCCAGGCGCGCCTTGATGCTAAGAGGAATAAAGATTGGGCAGCCGCCGACTGCATCCGCGATGCGCTAAAAGAACAGGGCGTTATTCTGGAAGATGTGCCGGGCGGTACGAACTGGCGTCGGGAATAATATAGCAAAAGTATTTAGGCTCACGGTAAAGCCGAAATATCATCTCAGGACACATGGCTTGTCCCTGAAACAGAGTTAATGATTAAAGAAGGATAGTAATGAGCGAAATAAAAGATAAATCAGTCCAGACATTCCTTGATGAATTGGCCAGTAAAGCGCCTACGCCCGGCGGCGGCAGCGCCGCCGCTGTGATGGGCGCGCAGTCGGCCGCTCTGACCAGCATGGTGTGCAATCTGACTATCGGCAAGCCCAAATACGCCGAGATTGAAGCTGAAATGCAGGCGCTACTGGTGAAATCGGAAGCGTTGCGGGAAAAACTGATCGGCATGATTAAAGCCGATGTGGATGTCTTTGATCGCTTAATGGCCACTTACGGCTTGCCGAAAGAAACGGAAGAGGAAAAAACGGCGCGCAGCGCAGCCATTCAGTCCGTATTGAAAGAAGCGACTGAAGTGCCTTTAGCTTGCGCCCGCGCTTGTAGAGAAGCGATTGAATTAAGCCGTATTGCCGCAGAAAAGGGTAATCTGGGCGTGATCAGTGATGCCGGCGTGGCTGTCATGGCCGGTTACGGCGCCTTAAAAAGTGCGGCTCTGAATGTCTACATCAACGCGGGCAGTCTTAAGGACAGAGACTTTTCCGAGGCAAAGCTGGCGGAATTGGAACAGATCATGGAAGGCGCAGATGTAGCTGCTGAAGAGATTTATCAGCTTGTTAAAGCCAAATTGTAAGCATCAAATTCGGCCGTCGTGCAGGCGGCTGAATTTGATTTGAATGTGATAATGAAGTTTTGTAATTTCAATGACTTATGTTTTATTTGAAAAATAACTATAAAAATAATCAAAAAATGGTTGACGAGATAGGGGATACCCCTTATCATAGTCATCTCTTCAAGGGTGGTTGAGAAGTTTAGCAAGCCATTAACAAAGAAGGTTGTCGGGGTATAGCGCAGTTTGGTAGCGCGCCTGCTTTGGGAGCAGGATGTCGGGGGTTCGAATCCCTCTACCCCGACCAATTTGCGCTTGTAGCTCAACCGGATAGAGCACCGGCCTTCTAAGCCGGGGGTCGCAGGTTCGAGTCCTGCCAAGCGCGCCATTTCTTGAGAAGTCCACATTATGGTGAGCGTAGCTCAGTTGGTAGAGCCCCGGATTGTGATTCCGGTTGTCGTGGGTTCGAGCCCCATCGTTCACCCCATCTCCATAATTTATCTTTCGGTTTTACCTTCATTATTCTGCTCACACTCTTAGTTCTCATACTGAATCTAGAGTTCAAGCTGTGCGCGGCATAATTATTTCTGCAATCAATCATATTTCCATATCATATTTCAGTAGGCCAGTAATGAGTTTAAGCATGGCTGCTGATCCAGCGCACAATATCTGCTGCACCCATAGCGCCTGACTGCCGAGCAATCTCGCGGCCGGCTTTAAATATGATCATCGTGGGAATGCTGCGAATGTTGAATTGAGCGGCAATGCCCTGTTCCTGTTCAGTATTGAGCTTGGCCAGACGTACCCGAGGCTCAAGCTGAGCCGCAGCCTGGGCGAAAGCCGGGGCCATCATCTTACAAGGTCCGCACCAGGGCGCCCAGAAATCGACAACGACAGCAATATCATTGCGCGAAATATGGCGTTGAAAATTATTGCCGTTTAATTCCAACGGCTGTCCCGCGAATAAAATTTGTTTACATTTGCCGCAATGAGGATGATGATCCAGACGTTCGGAAGGAATTCGATTTATGGTATGGCAGAAAGGGCAGACAATATGCAGAGAGCTCATGTTGAAGATCTTCTTTAAAGTTTAGACAGATCTGATATAAGGCTATTACGTCTGAAAATCAATATCGCCGCTACCTTATGTTTTTGATTTGACGGGATGGACGCTTCCGTTACTCATATCGATAATATAAGCACGGCCAAAACCGATCACGTATCGTCCATTTTCAGGGCGCAAAGCAAATAGATGAAAATCGGATAGTGAACGTAACAAGTTGACGACTTCGCCGAATTTAGTGCTCAGGGCTTGTAAATGGACAGCGTAGATTTCATCGTCATGCGGTATTTCCTTGGCCTTGCATCCAAATACAGCCCTCTCGCGCGCAAATAGATTATGAGATTCGGATTCCGGACGGATAAACATCACAGATGCCTGCGGATTTTGCAGCAAATTGGCGGTGTGGCTGGCCAGTTCGCTGACAAAGACATAAAAGCATCCTGCCTGATCTTGTACAAAAGGCGCATAACTAATGTCGGGAGCGCCGTTCGCTGTAGCGGTCGATAGCAATAATGTCTGCTGAGACGCAATCAGTCTGTGACAATCAAGGGCTATGTCGTCAAGATTTTCGGTTTCGTTCATATCAGGCATGTCCTATGTTTGTATTCGCCATTGTCGGATATTTTTTCCACATCCAATTTTTGGGGTCTTTTGAGCAGTATTGAGTCAGACTGATTTAACTGCAGAATTACGCCCGTTGTTGTGTTTCATCTGTATTGTTTATTATTGAACAGGCTGGGCGATCTGTTAACTGAATGATCAAAAGTTTTTCTTCTTCGAACTTTGCCAGAAATATCGGTTTCAAAAATAAGCGAAACTTAAGCTTTTTTGATTTGGGAAGAAATATATTCAAGACAATCCTTAGCTATATCCGTTTCGAAAGCATGTGTTTCTAGCCCAGTCATTTGCTTTTTGTTGAAAAAAGAAGGCTAACCGCTCTCTGCATCGCGCTTCAAACTGGCTAGGTCGATGACGAAACGGTACTTCACATCGCTTTTCAGCATGCGCTCATAGGCTTGATTAATTTGCTGGATCGGAATGATTTCGATGTCGGCCGTAATTTGGTGCCGGGCGCAGAAATCGAGCATTTCCTGCGTTTCCTTCAAGCCGCCGATGAGAGAGCCGGCAATGCGGCGGCGCTTGAAGATCAGATTGGCCGCGTTCGGGGAAGGATGCGCGTGATCGGGCACGCCCACCAGGCATAAAGTGCCATCCCTCTTGAGCAATGCCGTGTAGTCATCCAGCTTATGCGAGGCGGCCACAGTATTCAGGATGAAATCAAAGCTGGCGCGCTGCTTGCCCATCGCCTCGGAATCTTTCGATACGACCACTTCATGCGCGCCTAAACGCTTGGCATCTTCTATTTTGCTTGCTGAGGTCGTGAACAACACGACATGAGCCCCGAACGCACGCGCGAATTTTACTGCCATGTGGCCGAGTCCGCCCAAGCCTACAATGCCGACTTTGTCGTTCGGCCCTATCTGCCAGTGCCGTAACGGGGAGTAAGTGGTAATGCCCGCGCATAACAAGGGCGCTGCCGCTGCCGGATCAAGGCTATCCGAGATATGCAGTACAAAACGCTGATCGACAACGATCTGGTTGGAATAGCCGCCATAAGTCATGCGGTCGGTATGCGGATCAGGGCTGTTATAGGTGAAGGTAGCGACATCGCAGAACTGCTCCTGATGATCATGGCAATCGGGACAGGTTCCGCATGAATCGACCAGGCAGCCGACGCCGACCAGTTCCCCGAGTTTAAAATCCGTTACGGCGCTGCCGATAGCGGCCACTTTGCCAACGATTTCATGGCCCGGCACGATCGGGAAAACCGAACCGCCCCATTCATTACGAACCTGATGAAGATCGGAATGACAGACGCCGCAGAATAAAATCTCGATCTGGACATCAGTCGGCATGGGATCGCGCCGCTCAAAGCGGAATGGTACGAGTGGAGAATGGTGATCATGGGCGGCATAGCCGATAGTTTTCTGCATAATAATGCTCCTATTAAGAGATTTTTCATATAAGCCAGCCGGTATCGAGCGGCGCACTGGCGTATACATTCGTAATTCACAAAAAACCAATTCAAAGAATTGGGACAGTTTGGGCTCTTAGAATCATCAAAAGA
>CAYPJI010000035.1:7619-13734 GCA_964411045.1 uncultured Methylobacter sp.
GGATTCAGCTATGATAGCGTAATCATTTAGTTATAAATGGTTTCTGTTAATAATCTTTAACTGTTTCTAGCATAATAGCCATTGAAAAATTCCGCTGGGTTAAACAATCTGTATTTTTCCATCCGGCTTGCCTTGGCGCTGGTGGCTGTTTTGTTTGCGGGCTGCGCCCATGAGCCTAAAGTCGCTCCCGCAAGGCCCATGCAGTCGCAACTGCCGCCGGTTGTGGACTATGCCCTAAGTCTGCAAGGCGTGCCTTATCGCTACGGCAAGGACTCGCCGCAGGAAGGTTTCGATTGCAGCGGTTTTATCAAACACGTTTATGAACGGCAGGGTATTTCTTTGCCGCGTACGACGCGCGATATGGCTCGGTCCCTGCCTCCAATTTCAATACATGATCTCAGCTCAGGCGATCTGGTCTTTTTCAACACCAATGGCCGCTCGTTTTCCCATGTCGGTCTGTATATCAGCGATAATAATTTCATCCATGCACCCAGTCAACGCACCGGCAGAGTGCTGGTATCCAGTCTGAATAATCAATACTGGCGCCAGCATTTGATTGGCGCACGCCGTCCCATACAATGGCGCTAAACTGGAATTTTTATCCTGGGAAAAAGTTATTCATGCAGGCGCAAACCCGAAAGAAACCTTATCAGCAGCTTTATTTTCAAGTATTGGCGGCTATTGCTCTGGCCATTTTGCTCGGCCATTTCTATCCTGAAGCCGGCATCGCCATGAAACCGCTGGGCGACGGCTTCATCAAGCTGATCAAGATGATCATCACGCCGATTATTTTCTGCACTGTCGTTTCCGGTATTGCCGGCATGCGGGACATGAACAAGGTCGGGCGCGTCGGCATCAAGGCGCTGGTTTATTTTGAGGTCGTCAGTTCGCTGGCGCTGGTCATCGGGCTGGTCGTGGTTCATGTCATTGAGCCCGGCGCGGGCATGAATATCGATGTCAGCACGCTCGATACCAAGAGTCTGACTGCCTATACCACGGCGGCGAAAGCGCAAAACGCGGTGGATTTTCTGCTCAATATCATTCCCGCCAGTGTTGTCGATGCCTTCGCCAAAGGCGATATCCTGCAGGTGCTGCTGTTTGCGTTGTTGTTCGGTTTCTCGCTGGCTGCGCTGGGACAGCTCGGCGAAGACGTAAAGCTGCTCATCGACAAGATCTCGCAGGTGCTTTTCGGCATTGTGGCAACTATCATGAAACTGGCGCCGATCGGCGCTTTCGGTGCCATGGCTTTTACGATCGGCAAATACGGCATCGCATCGCTCGCGCCTTTGGCGAAATTGATGGGCGGTTTTTATCTGGCCTGCTTGCTGTTTATTTTTATCGTGCTGGGGCTGATCGCACGATTGGCGGGCTTCAGTATTCTGAAATTCATACGCTATATCAAGGATGAATTGCTCATCGTGCTGGGCACGTCTTCTTCGGAATCGGTATTGCCGCGCATCATGCTGAAAATGGAGAAACTGGGCTGTTCGAAACCGGTCGTGGGATTGGTGATTCCAACCGGCTATTCATTCAATCTGGACGGCACATCGATTTATCTGACCATGGCTGCGATTTTTGTCGCACAGGCCACCAATACGCCACTGACGCTGACCCAGGAATTGACGATTCTGGGCGTCTTGCTGCTGACCTCGAAGGGCGCATCGGGTGTCACCGGCAGCGGCTTTGTTACCCTGGCCGCAACGCTGTCGGCCATCCCGACCATTCCGCTGGCGGGGCTGGCATTGATTCTCGGCATAGACCGCTTTATGTCCGAGGCGCGGGCGTTGACCAATCTCATCGGCAACGGCGTCGCGACCGTGGTTGCCTCTAAATGGGAAAATGAACTGGACGAGAAGCAGCTTGATGCGGAGCTTAACGGTATGGGCGAAGCGGTTGAGCTGCAGTCTCCTGAATAATTCCTCTCTCATGTCGCGTAATGGCCATGGATTTTTACCGCGAAGAATATGAAGGCTACGAAGTTTTGTTCTTCGGGGTGTTTTCTGGGGCTGGCTGTTACGCCTTATTAATGCCGATAAATCCGGTAAATACTGCCGGCAAAGTCATCCGAAATATAGATAGCGCCGTCCGGCCCTTCGGCAACATCAACTGGCCTGCCTATGACATCGCCTTGCTGCTCAAAGCCTGTGATAAAGTCACGTTCCTTGATTACACCATTGGGTTCGAAATGCAGCGATACAACTTTATAGCCGGTTTTTTGGGTGCGGTTCCAGGAACCGTGCAGAGCCACTAACGCTGAGTTTTTGAATTTTGACGGCAAGTTTTTACTGCGAAGAAAAGTGATGCCAAGAGGCGAGGCATGGGCGGCGAATTCATGAATTGGGGCCTCGCTGCTGCTTATTCTTTCCTCATTGCCGGCACCAAAATCGGGATCGGGGACTTTATTGCTATTGGCATAAGGCCATCCGTAAAATTTGTCTTGTTCAATCCGGTTAAGTTCGCAGGGCGGGAAGTCATCGCTTAGAAAATCACGGCCATTATCGACGCCGAACAGTTCATGCGTAACTGGATGCCAGTCAAAGCCGACCGTATTGCGCAGCCCCGTCGCAAATAGCGTTTCATGTTCCCCGTTCGCGTCATAGCGCAGCAAGGCTGCCCGTTTCGGAGTTTTTTCCAGGCAGGCATTGCAGCTCGAGCCGACCGATACGTACATCAGGCCATCCGGACCGAACCGTACCGTGCGGCTCCAGTGGTTGCCGCCGCCCGGAATACCGGTGACGATACGCTCGTATTCGCCTTGTGTCGCGCGCGACCGGGCATCGAAGCGCACGCGCCCGATTGCATCGGTTTCGGCAACATACAAACGCCCCTGATAGAAATCCAGGCCGTGCGGCCGCTTCAGTCCGGTCAGCAGATCCCGTCTGCCATCCGGCGCGCCGTCATGATTGTCATCCCGCTCAAGCAATACGACCCGGTCGTCAGAGGGCAGGCTTACCAGCAGATCGCCCGCTTCAGTAAAACGCAGCATGCGGGCACCCGGTAAATTTTTTGCATAGATTGAAATCGAAAAGCCCGGCGGCAGGTGTAAGCGCGTACTCAGCTGTTCTTCAGCCGGCGGATCTTTCTTCAGAACGGGCGTATTGATGCCGAACAAACGGGAAACCAGGAACCCTAGAATGGCTCCTATGATAATGATGCCCGCCAGTGTCCAAAGAGATTTATGCATAGGAATGTCCATCCGATTATCAAAATTCTTTTCGGGGCTGTTTCAAGTCGCATTTTTGTCATTTGAGCGGGCACCAATCAGGAAGTTTCTTTTCAAATGAGTAAGACGTTCATCAATATTTTCTTGGAGATTACTATGGCTGAAACCGGAATCGATAATGACGCAGTGGTGGCTGTGCTGAATAAAATCCTGGAAACC
Source organism: uncultured Methylobacter sp. (assembly GCA_964411045.1). GTDB lineage: Bacteria > Pseudomonadota > Gammaproteobacteria > Methylococcales > Methylomonadaceae > Methylobacter. Next base: position 11,002 of record CAYPJI010000035.1, read on the forward strand.
GAATTGGCCGGTGTTGTTTGTTATTCGCATTACGCATTGATGATATATGGCTATAACCGTATCCCCATCATTTCGTGGCTGCGAGGTCATGCAACTGAATCTTTGGGTCATGCCAATGAAGCGGGCGAGCTGATCACCGGCTTGGGCGGACATCCTTCTCTCGGCATCGGCCCATTGCTGGAATCGCACCGCCATGACATCGGCGATATTCTGAGAGAATCGCTGGAGCATGAAATGCTGGCTTTATCGGCTTATTATGAATTGCTGGAGTTGGTGAAGGATCGCAACGTGATGCTGGAAGAGTATGCCAGGCGCCTGATCGCACAGGAGGAAACGCATCAGGGCGAAGTGCGTAAAATGCTCAGAAAACCCGGCCAGTAAAGAAATCTGTGTAAATTTCCAGGCCGCGATAAAATAAGCGGCTGACAAGACTATGATGTGAGTTGCCATGAGCTATTATAAATACCACGTATTTTTCTGTACCCATCAGCGCGAGAATGGCAGTGTCTGCTGCGCGAACCGCGGCGCATCGATTGCGCGCGATTATGCCAAGGATCAGGTTAAAAAATTGAAACTGAATGGTCCGGGCAAGTGCCGCATCAATAACGCCGGCTGCATGGATCGTTGTGGCGAAGGGCCTGTGCTGGCGGTTTACCCGGAAGGGGTATGGTACACCTATCACGATAAGGCCGATATCGACGAGATTATTGAAGAGCATCTGCAGCATGGACGGATCGTCGAGCGCTTGAAGATCTAGGCGAACTACGTCTGCCTGAACCTTCCGGCCTTGCTTGTTATCCTCGACGGACTGCGTCAAGTCCCGCTTCTGCGATATAATGTCTGCCCAATATAAAAATTGCCGCTATCGGTTTGAGCGGCCTTCATGATTATTAATCCATAACCTTGTTGTACGGCGGCAGGGGTTATCGTAAGGAGAATTTTGTGGCAAAGGCCAGTGATTTAAAGAAAGGTATGGTTGTCGAAATCAACGGCGTCCCGCACGTCGTCAAGCAAGTCGAAGTCAGAAGTCCTTCATCCCGCGGCGCGACGACGTTGTATAAAGTCCGCTTTAACAATCTCAAGACGGGCCAGAAGCTGGACGAGTCTTTAAAGGGCGATGATTTCTTTAAGGACGCCGACTGCGTACGCGCCAAAGTGCAGTTTTCTTATATCGATGGCGACAACTATGTCTTCATGAATATGGAAGATTATACCCAGTACAGCCTCAGTGCCGAAGATCTGGAAGGGCAGAAGGAATACCTGACCGAAGGTCTCGAAGGCATAGTGGCTTTGCTGATAGATGACGCCTTGCTGGCTATCGAATTGCCCGGATCGGTTGCGCTCAGGATCGTGGAGACGGCGCCCGGCATTAAAGGCGCGACGATGACAGGCAGGACCAAGCCGGCGCGCCTGACAACCGGCCTGGAAGTCCAGGTGCCGGAATACCTGGAAAATGAAGAGCTGATCAGAATCAATACCCTGACCGGCAAATTCATGTCGCGCGCTTAATACTCCTACTATTAAATTGGGCAATCCCTCGGTTGCCCCTATGACAGACCTCGTGTGGACAATCTCTTAACCGTACCTCAAGGCGAATTTAAGCTGAATCGCCTGCCGTTGCGTTCGCGCGAATTGCTGCGCGCCTGGGACGCAGCCGATGAATACCTGCTCGATTATCTGGCCGAAGACGGGAAACTGCCGGCCGATGCCCGGATTTTAATTCTCAACGACACATTCGGCGCGCTGGCCGTGGCCCTGAACCGTTTTGGGCCGCAGGCGATTTCCGATTCCTATCTGTCGCAGCAGGCGACACGCATGAATCTGATAAGGAATGGTCTGGCCGAGGACAGCGTCAGGCTGCTGAGAAGTCTGGAAGCGCCGGACGGTGTTTTCGATCGGGTTTTGATCAAAGCGCCTAAGACGCTGGCTTTACTGGAGGATGAACTGATACGCCTGCAGCCGCATTTGACTTCATCGACGCAAATTATCGTGGGCGGCATGATAAAAGCATTGCCGGCTTCGGTCTGGAAAATACTGGAGCGTCTGGTCGGACCGACGACAACATCCCTGGCGCACAAGAAGGCGCGGCTGATTTTCGCTTCGCCGGATCCGAAGCGGATGGTGCCGGCCAATCCTTATCCGGTTCGCTATCGGCTCGAGGGCATCGATTGTCTGATTGCTAATCATGCCAACGTCTTTTCGCGCGACAGCCTCGACATCGGTACGCGCTTTTTTCTGCAGCACCTGCCCGTCAAGCCCGAAGCGCGCGATATTGTTGATCTGGGTTGCGGCAATGGCGTAGTCGGCCTGATGGCGGCTGTACGCAATCCGCAGGCGACCGTTCACTTTGTTGATGAGTCTTTTATGGCCGTGGCTTCCGCCGAAGAAAATTTCCATCGTGCTTTGGGGGCGGAGCGGCAGGCGATATTTCGCGCCGGCGATGGACTGACGGATTTTGAGCTGAATTCGGCCGACTTGATTCTTTGCAATCCGCCTTTTCACCAACAGCATACCGTAGGCGATCAGATCGCTTCGAGCATGTTCAAGCATTCGCGCAGGATATTGCGGCCAGGCGGCGAGTTGTGGGTGATCGGCAATCGTCATCTGGATTATCACGTCGCGCTTAAACGGCTTTTCGGCACCTGTTCGGTCGTCGCAGCCAATTCAAAATTTGTGATTTTGCGCGCCCGTGTCAACGATTAGCAACTTTAGGGCAAAAAAACTCCCAATGCC
>CAYPJI010000036.1:0-13652 GCA_964411045.1 uncultured Methylobacter sp.
AAACAGCGCCATGTCCGGCCTGCCCCACGGACCATAAACGGTAAAGAACCTTAATCCAGTGGTCGGCAGTTGATATAAATTGCTGTAGGTATGCGCCATCAGCTCATTGGCTTTTTTGGAAGCTGCATACAGGCTGAGCGGATGGTCGACATTGTCATGCACGGAAAAAGGCATCGTTTCATTGGCGCCATAAACCGAACTGCTGGACGCATAAACCAGGTGCTCTACCTGATGATGCCGGCAGCCTTCCAGGATATTGATAAAACCGACGATATTGCTATCGATATACGCATGCGGGTTCTCTATGGAATAGCGAACCCCGGCCTGCGCCGCCAGATTGACCACCCTTTGCGGCTGATGCTGTTTAAACAGCCGCTCCATCGCTTCCCGGTCGGCAATATCGGCGCGTACGTCGGTATAATTCTTATGGTCGAGAATACGGGCCAGGCGGGCTTTTTTCAGGTTGACATCGTAGTAATCATTGAGATTATCCACGCCGATGACTTCATCGCCCCGTTCCAGTAATTTGATGGCTACGTGATTGCCGATAAAACCCGCTGTGCCGGTGACTAATACTTTCATGGGTTAGAGCCTGTCATCAGTTTGGTTAGCTGGAAAAAGATATTTAAGATCATATATCACAGACTCCGGCTTGGTGTAACTTTTGATCTGCTCAATGGACATTTGCCTGAATTGCTCATGTGCAACAGCCAGAATAACTGCGTCATATTTTTGGGCTTCAGGTTTCTCAATCACGGCGATGCCGTATTCATGCATGGCTTCTTCCGGGCTGACCCAAGGATCGTAGACATGCGCATTAACTTCATACTCCTGCAGTTCCTTGATGATATCCACCACTCGAGTATTGCGTAGATCGGGACAGTTTTCCTTAAAGGTCAGCCCCATGATCAAAACTTCAGCCTGCTGAATATGGATGCGCTTTTTCAACAGGTTTTTGATGAGCTGTGATACCACATATTCGCCCATACGGTCATTGATACGCCGTCCTGACAAGATAACTTCAGGATTATAGCCAACGGCCTGAGCTTTATGGGTGAGGTAGTAAGGATCCACGCCAATACAGTGCCCACCTACCAATCCGGGCCTGAACGGCAGGAAATTCCACTTGGTTCCCGCAGCCAGCAAAACTTCTTCAGTATCAATATCCAGACGGTTGAACAGGAGGGCCAGTTCATTAATTAAGGCGATATTGACATCGCGCTGAGTGTTTTCGATGACCTTGGCCGCTTCGGCCACTTTAATGCTGCTGGCCTTATGCGTACCGGCGGTAATAATGCTTTTATAGAGACTGTCCACATAGTCCGCGATTTGCTCGGTAGACCCTGAAGTTACTTTGAGGATATTGGTGACGCGGTGTTCTTTATCGCCCGGATTGATACGCTCCGGACTGTAACCGGCATAAAATTGCTCGTTGAATTTCAGGCCTGAGTGCTGCTCTAGAAGCGGCACACACACTTCTTCGGTGGCGCCGGGATAGACGGTTGATTCATAAACGACCACGTCACCGGGCTTAAGAATTGTTCCGACAGCCTCACTGGCTTTAATTAGCGGCGTCAAATCCGGCTGTTTGTGCTCATTGATGGGCGTGGGCACGGTAACGATATAAACATTACAATTTTTAATGTCTTTTAATGAGGCGGTATAGCTTAAAAGCTCTGCCTGGCTGAGTTCTTCACTGCTGACTTCCAGCGTTAAATCCTGGCCTGATTGCAATTCCTGTATGCGTTTTTGGTTGATATCAAACCCGATGGTCGGATACTTTTTACCGAATTCTACAGCAAGCGGCAGTCCTACATAGCCTAACCCAACTATTGCTATTTTTGTTTGTTCTAGTGTTTTCAAAATATATCTCCTAAATATCATGAATAATGAATAAGCTAACCATCTGGCCTGGTTAAACAATATCAAGCCGCCTTCCCGAACATTCCAATCTCTCTTAGAAGGCGGATATTTTCTATATCCGAAGGACGTTCTCGATTAAAGGCTAGCTGTTTTCTTCAGCCTTTTGATTTCAAACCGACTTACAGCTGCGCGCCTAATGAAAAATATACGCTGTTAATATCGTAGTCAGCATTGCTCACGTTGGCTGCTGATCTGGTTCTAAAGTTGTAGCCGCTTGTAAGGAAGAAATTGCGGTTGAGCAGATATTTTGCCGATACCCCGACATAATAAATATCTTCCTGCCGCTCTTGTCCGCCCCTGTAATCATTATAGATGTAGCCGGCGCTGGCATTTAGCAATACGTTGCGCAACAATTCATGATCGACACTTACCGTTGATGCAGTACTGAAAAAGCCGGATGAAAGTCCTTGAGTTGTCTCGTTAATGGTTCTATCAATCCGGGCAGAAATCGTGGTCAGCCCCGTCGGCATCCATTTCAGGCCAAAACCGCCTGTTATGTCGCTGATTGTTTCCAATTGAGCATCATCATATTTTTGGGTTGCATACCCAATATAAGCATCGCCCACTAATTTTCCGGTAAGATCCAGGGCGATACCGGCAATCACTTCGTAGCCATCTGACGAACGTTGAAGACCATAATCATCAAATTTTTGATCGTAATCGATAAAGTTATAACTGCCTCTGACAAACGCTTCGTAGCCCGGCATGATGTCGTAGCCAATACGCCCGGTCGACGTATTTTTCTGACGATCACGGTCATCATTATTAATAAAAGTGCTGTTACGGCTTATGCTATTTTCGAAATTTAAATATTGAGTATCGTTTAGAACATTCAATCGAATGCGATTGATCTTATGCTCATAACCGATCGCTCCCCCGATTGTATCGTACTGAACTGGCTCTAAAGCACTAGCGGGTGAGTCGGGTGAACCTCTGTCTTCGTATTGATGGGCATGATAGAACTTTGCCGTAGCAAAGCTATCTTGCAGCACGTCCAGCCTGCCATTCAAATCGAAAGTATAATTTTCTTTATCCTCGGCATTGTTCGAGGCATAAAGCTGCACATCCGTGCTGACATTGGCTTCTAACGCGTGGCGACTCCAATCGCTTCTTGCATTGACGCCTGGCTGCAAGTGAAAAATAAAATCATCTCGCGTGTTAGTTTGCTGCGAATAAATATTGTCCTTGTATTCATTCTGGTTTTCAAAAAAGGGATAGATCATGAAGCTGCCGGCTCTGATTCCTACCGGACTATAATCCCTATTTGTCCGTTCCTTGACACCCCCTCCTCTATCCATGTCCGCGCCCCATACAGCTGCCGAGCAAATTAAAGCCAATGGCGGAATAACATGCTTAATAATTCTTATTTTTTGATTACCGGTCATGCAAAAATCTAACAAAAATACTAAGGCGCTTTTTGCGCCTCTTGTAAAAAGGGCTTTAGCCACGGCAATCGCGACTAAAGCCCCATCAAAAGATGCTCATCATTTTTAAGCCGGAAGGCTCCTATGATGCACTTATCTTTTTAATCACCTATAAAAATGCCAACTACTCAAATCAGCTAGGTGATACTGGGTTACCGCCATTGTTGAGCGCAACTTCAAGCTCGTTTAAAGCATTTGCGCCTTCTGCTCGAGTGATATCGCCTTCACGCACAGCTTCCCGAATTTCTTTTTTGAATTCCTTAACGGCTTTTGCGGTCTCTTTCGCTGAAACTTTGCCATAGTTAGCGATAATTTCCTCAATGGCTTTCGCTATCGCTTCCGCATCATTTAGGTCATCATCTTCTTTTTTCACATGGCCTTTCTCATGATCCTTATCTTTTTTCACATGGCCTTTCTCATGATCCTTATCTTTTTTCACATGCTCTTTAGCATCATCTTTGCCTTTATCATCCGCATAACTTAAAGGAGCAAATGCGGCCAAAGCCAGCACTAATAATAATTTTTTCATTTAAATATACCTATATTCAGTAAAATCAATAAATAAAATAGCCTAGATAATATGAAATATAGAAAACCATCAACAACATTTATAGATATACTTTATATTAATAAAAACATTATTAATGATAATTTATTCACAATTTCATATATCTAATGCGGCAAGTTAATATTAACTTGTTTTTCTGATGTAACCAGCCTTAATAAAATCATAATCACACTAAAAATACATACCTGATTTTACTAGAGGCTTAAAACCTGAAAGCAGTATAACGGATGCCATAAAAATAAAGGTGACTCTCATCACAAAGTTTGTAAATTGTGAGTTTAAATAAAAGAAAATATAATAAACTTAATTATGATTTCAATAACATGTTAAGCACATCACAAAAAATTGATATGCATTACGGTTCCCGTTTTAATAATATATAGGACAAATAAAAAATGGGAGTTACCAATAGAATGGCTTCAGCGCCACGTTAAAAACCATACACTTCAAGCAGGGCCAGACAGCGATTATTGTCTTGATCTAACAAGCAAAAATTGACGGAGCTAAATATTCCATGCCGATAGAACGAGCTTGAATCATAACCATCAAGCTGTCCCGCATAAATAAAAACGGAGTCATGGTTGAATGCTATCAGCATTAGATTGACGTTAGCTCAGCCATGCATGAGAAGGCATTGGCAGAGCGTAATTTGTTTGCGCTGCTTCGGTTTATCAAACATATTGATGAAGTAAAAATACAAAAGCGTTTAATTGAGTAATGCCCATTCAGGTGATCAAAAGTACAACATAATTAAAGCCATTGATGAAGCCGGCATTGTCTTTTCGGAAAAATAATACATGCCGACTTACTGTCAGGGACTCAGTATAGCCATTTATATATTATTGCAAGACTATGGTTTTTATGGCTTGGAGCCATCAAAAACAATGAATATTTATAATCTGATTTACCCGTATATAGCCTCCTCTCCCGGCATTACGAATCAAAGAATAAAATTAACTTAAATAAAAGGTATTTTAAGTGAAAAAAAATCTTATCTTCATGCATCTATTAAGCATAATTTCCCTTGTTTTTTTTGTTGTATTTAACCTACATGCTGAAGATCAACAATATCGTTTGGGCAGCGGCGATAAATTAAAAATCACCGTCTTCAATCATGATGACTTAACCGGCGAATACACTGTTGATGGCGCCGGCAATGTTTCAGTACCGCTCATAGGCACCGTTACTGCAAAAGATCTCAGTCTCCAGGAATTTGAAGAGTTATTAAGATCCAAGCTGAGTCCTGACTATATCCTGAATCCTAAATTCAGCATTCAGATGCTCAATTACAGACCTTTCTATATTTTAGGCGAGGTGGAAAAACCTGACTCCTACCCTTACGTAAGCGGGATGACTTATTTAACGGCTGTCGCTATTGCCGGCGGATTTACCTACCGCGCAAAACAAAATCATGTTTTTGTGATCCATGCGAACGATGCAACGCAAAAAGAAGTACAAGCCAATATGGATACGCCGGTTATGCCAGGCGACATCATCAGAGTTGATGAACGGATGTTTTAATGCTCCGCTGAAAGTGTTCCGGCCGCAGTTTTGCAGCAAAGCCACTTCCTAATAAAGCTATTACCTTTAATTTTATAAGCTCTCAAGGACTTACCTCATGCAGCCAAGCAAACCTCCATTTGCGACAATGGACAATAACACTGCGTTTCAAGAAGAAAATCTATCAATAAGCCATATACTGCATGTTTTCTGGCTGCGGCGTCAGCTGCTCATCGCGGTTTTCGTGTCTGTTGTTATTGTCGGAGCCATTGTGTTGTTTCAAATAACTCCGAAATATACGGCCGAAGCCAAGATTCTGGTAGGCGCAGCAAAAGCTCAAGTTGTCGATGTCAAAGCCGTATTAAGCGGCGATATGAGCACTGATGATGCAGTAAAGAGTGAAGTAGAAGTTTTAACGTCAAGAAGTCTGGCGAAAAAGGTTATCACTAAACTCAACTTGTTAGAGCGTGCCGAGTTTAATCCGGAACTTAAGGAAAAAAGCTTTTTATCAAATTTAAATCCTGTCAACTGGCTTCCTGATGACTTCAAAGAAGCGCTGGGCATGCATTCCGTGCCATTAACCGAAGAAGAAGCCGAAGCGCGACGCTTGGCGAAAGCGACGGATATTTATCTGGAAAAATTGACGGCGACACCGGTCAGAGGCTCTCAGGTTATTCTCATTACTTTTAAGTCTACCGATCCCAAGTTGGCTGCAAAAATAGCCAATGCCCATGCCGATATTTATATTGTCGACCAACTGGAAGCCAAATTTGAAGCCACCGAGAAAGCCACGGCCTGGCTTAACGATCAGCTGACTGAGCTACGTGTCAAAGTTGCCGACTCTGAAAAGGCGGTGGAAACTTATCGCAGCATCCATAATTTATCTAAAGGCGCCCAGGGAGAAGGACTGCTTCAAGGACAATTATCCGAGATCAACAGCCAATTGATCATCGCTAAGGCGGCGCGCGCTGAAGCCAGCGCCCGATTGAACCAGGTAGAAAACTTATTGAAAAACGGCGGGGACATTGAAACCGCTCATGAAGTGTTATCCTCTAACTTGATCCAAAGTTTGCGCCAGCAGGAAGCCGAACTTAAACGAAAAGTGTCCGAGATGTCCGTTGAATTCGGCCCTAAACACCCGCAAATGATTCGGATTCAGGCCGAAATCGCGGATCTGCAGGCCAACATCCAGATTGAGATAAAAAAAATAGCCGCCGGCCTTAGGAATGAGCTCAATATAGCCGGCAGCCGTGAGCAAAGCCTGCAGAGCAGTTTGAACTCGATCGAATTCAAATCCGGCAGCAGCCAAAAGGATGAAGTCGCGCTAAGAGCCTTGGAACGCGAGGCCAACGCCAATCGGATATTATTTGAAACCTTTTTAAACCGCTTCAAAGAAACCTCCACTACGCAAGGCATGGCTGAAGCCGATGCGCGGGTTATTTCAGCAGCCGAAATCCCGCAACAAGCCTCTTCCCCGAAGAAGCTCCTGATACTTGTAGTCATCTTTGCCATGGCAGGCGTCATCAGCTCAGCCGTCATTTTCATGCTAGAAATGCTTAATCCGGGACTAAGGTCTCCGGAAGAGGTCGAATCGCACTTGGGCATGCCCACCATTGGTTTGATCCCTATGATGAATGAACAGGATGCCGTTGAGCATATTCTGACAAAACCTCATTCAAGCCTTGCTGAAGCTATCAATTCCTTGCGGGTATCCATAAAATTATCCTCGCCTGATAAAGAGGTTAAATCGGTGATGATCACATCCTCTGTCCCCTCGGAAGGAAAAAGCACCTTGGCATTATGTCTTGCTCGAGGAGCAGCTCAATCAGGGCAGAGAGTCATCATTATCGATGCCGACTTAAGACGGCCGACAATCGAGCAAAAGCTCGGCTTGCTGACTAAATCCAAGGGTCTGACCGATTTGCTTATATCTGACGGGAAAAATATAGTTGATTTTATGTTTAAAGACGAAAAATCGAATCTCTACATAATGCCCAAAGGTCATGCCGACTATGTCAATTCGACCGAACTTTTCAATTCGAACCGAATGAAAAAATTCATCAGCGTCATGGAGGAAAAATTCGATTTGGTTATTTTTGATATGCCTCCGGTTATGGCCGTTGCCGATGCGCGTATTCTGACCTCGCTCATGGATAAAACCATCTATGTAGTCAACTGGGATAAGACGCCGCGCAAAGTCATTAAAGCCGGCTTGCAGCAGATGTTCAGCGCCAATGCCAATATTGCCGGCATTGCTTTACAGCAGGTGAACTTAAAACAATATGGCGGTTTTTCTTCCAGCAATTCCGGGCATTTTTATCATTACGGCAAGTATGGACAGTATTATTCCAACTGATGATCGATAACCCGGCTTTACAAGGATCGACGATAAATTTAAGACAGCTGAACCTGGCGCAGGATGGCTTAACCGCAACCCTATAAAGCCCCTGCAGGCTTATTGATCATTTCCGGCAAATTTCCATGATAAGCTTCAAACATTTTCTTTCATTTTTCATTTTATGCCTCGGCATGGCCTTAGGTTCTGTTGCATGGCCCAGGGTTAAAGCCGCGCTCAACCATATACCGGTTGAAACCGGGATTGACAAGATTGCCCGGCATCGCCCTCTGCCCGAAGCCGAGGCATCCCGACTAATCGAAACGGCAAAGAAAAGCATTGCGCTGTTTGACCATCCTGACTATTGGCAGGACTTAAGTGAACTTTTTCACTATCAGGCCCAAAAACAAGGCTTTTACAGTGACGCCGGCCAGGCCTTACTGAAACAGTCCGCTGACAGCGCCCGCCAATCCTTGCATCGCTCGCCTGCCAATTCAAAGTTATGGTATAAACTGGCAGCTATTGATGTTTTATTGCACGAGCAACCTGATACAATTCAAAAGAAATTATTGATGTCCATCAGGACCGGCCCGCATGAGACGGCTGTTTTGACCCCACGCCTCCGGCTTTGCTTATCGGTACTGCCTGCATTTGCACAGGATGATAGGGATATGTTACGCAGCCAACTGGTGGATGCCTGGAATCTGTCTCATAAGCGATTCATAAAAGCCTTTGACAGTGTGCTATACATGGATACCATTAGCGCTTTGTTAACCAATAGTCATCCACTTGTTCTTAAAGAGATGGTCGCAGAATTTGAAACAACTCATTAATCGATTCTTAAAAGCAAAACCCTACCCGACGCCTGCGTTACCCGACAACACCCGTGTTTATTGTATCGGCGACATTCATGGCCGCCATGACCTGCTGGTTAAACTGCTGAGTCAAATCAAACGGGATGCAGCCGGTTTTTCCGGGCGCGTGCTCATGATTTACCTGGGCGACTATATCGACAGAGGCATGCAATCCCGGGACGTCATCGAGGAATTGTTACAGAATGTGCAGCCGGGTATCGAATATGTCTATTTGCGCGGCAATCACGAACAGACCATGCTCGATTTCCTGCGTGAAGAATCCGTGGGCCGTTCGTGGTTTACTTATGGCGGCCAGGCGACTCTAGCAAGTTATAATGCCTGTGACGCTAAAATACCGACCAAACGTGAAGACTTCATAACCATACAACAGCGGTTGTTAAAAAACCTGCCGCGCCCGCATTTTCAGTTCTTGAATAACACCTTGCTTTCTTATTCATTGGGCTCTTATTTTTTTGTGCATGCCGGCATCAATCCTGACCTTCCATTATCCCGGCAAAAGCCGGAGAACATGCTGTGGATACGCAGTGAATTTGTCAGTGAAAAGAAAGCCTATGAAAAAATTATTGTTCATGGCGAAGTTGAAGATTCAGCAAGTTTTATGGAAAGTAACTGATGAACCTGAGCTGCTGCCTAATCGTATAGGCATCGACACCGGGGCTTATGCATCGGGCATCCTGACATGTCTGGTATTGCAAGGAGACCAGCAAAGAATCATCCAGACCCAATCTGCAAACAGCCCGCCTCGCCCACTCGCTGCCAAGGCTTAAAATACTTGCAGTGCCACATACTGCTACAATCCTTCTTTTTTAAACCGAACAAAATTTTAAAAAATGGACGTAATCCAACGTATAGCCGAAGAATTATCCGTCAACAGCCGACAAGTCAGCGCAGCCGTAGCATTACTGGATGAAGGCGCGACCGTGCCGTTTATCGCCCGGTACCGTAAGGAAGCAACCGGCGGCCTCGATGACAGTCAGCTAAGATTGCTGGAAGAGCGTTTGACTTATCTGCGCGAGCTGAACGAACGCCGTAAAAGCATACTGGAAAGCATCAGCTCCCAGGGCAAGCTGACGCCGGAACTGGAAAAAGCCATTCATGAAGCCGATACCAAAACGCTGCTCGAAGATTTGTACCTGCCCTACAAGCCCAAACGGCGCACGAAAGCGCAGATTGCGCGTGAAGCGGGGCTCGAGCCCTTGGCCGATGCTTTGCTTGATGACCGCAGCCTGATTCCGGAACAGATCGCGGCCGGCTATATCGACGCCGACAAAGGCGTGCCGGACATCGCCGCCGCACTCGAAGGCGCGCGCCAGATCATCATGGAGCGCATTTCCGAAGATGCCGAGCTGCTGGCCGAACTGCGCGAACGCACCTGGCAAAAAGGCATCCTGCACGCCACGGTCGTCAAAGCTAAAGAACAGGAAGCGGCAAAATTCCAGGATTACTTCGATTACCAGGAAGCCGTCAGTAAAATCCCTTCGCATCGCGCGCTGGCGCTGTTTCGCGGCCGCAATGAAGACCTGCTGAACATTGCGCTCAAACCCGGCGCTGAAGAAAAAGAAGAGCATGACCTGTGCGCGCAGTTGGTAGCCCGTCATCTGCATATTACCGACGTCGCCAGACCGGCTGATGCCTGGATGGCCGAAACGGCCCGCCTGGCCTGGAAGATCAAACTGTTCACGCGCATCGACCTGGATTTGAAGCTGAGATTGCGTGAAGCGGCTGAACTCGAGGCCATCCGCGTCTTCGCGAGCAACTTAAGAGACCTGCTGCTGGCCGCGCCAGCAGGCCCTAAAGCCACGATGGGACTGGACCCGGGCATTCGTACCGGCGTCAAAGTCGCAATCGTCGACCCGACCGGCAAACTGCTGGCAACCGACACGATCTATCCGCATGCGCCGCGCAATCAATGGGATGCCTCGATAGCAACGCTGGCCCGGCTGATTGCACAGTACCAAGTCGATCTGGTCAGCATTGGCAACGGCACCGGCTCGCGCGAAACCGACCAGCTCGTTGCCGACGTGATCAAGCGCCACAGTGAGCTTAAATTCACCAAGCTGACCGTATCGGAAGCCGGCGCGTCGGTTTACTCGGCCTCGGAGCTGGCCGCCAGGGAATTTCCCGAGCTCGACGTATCGTTGCGCGGCGCCGTATCGATCGCCCGGCGTCTGCAGGACCCGCTGGCCGAACTGGTCAAGATCGACCCGAAATCGATCGGCGTCGGCCAGTACCAGCATGACGTCAATCAGGCGCAACTGGCGCGCAGCCTCGATGCCGTCGTCGAGGATTGCGTGAACGCAGTCGGCGTCGATGTCAACACCGCGTCGGTAGCCTTGCTGAAACAGGTCTCGGGGCTGTCGGCCAGCGTCAGTGAAAATATTGTCGCGTTCCGCAATGAGCACGGCCCGTTCCGCAACCGCGCGCAACTCAAGAAAGTGCCGCGACTCGGCGACAAGGCTTATGAACAGGCGGCGGGCTTTTTGCGCGTCATGAACGGCGACAATCCGCTCGATGCCTCGGCGGTGCACCCCGAAGCCTATCCGGTCGTCGAAGCGATTATCAAAAGCACCGGCAAATCGATACGCGACCTGATCGGTCAGAGCCATTTCCTGCGCACACTGAACCCGGCCAATTACACCGGTGAACACTTCGGCCTGCCTACCGTGACCGATATCCTGCAGGAACTCGAAAAGCCGGGGCGCGACCCGCGCCCTGAATTCAAAAGCGTGCAGTTCAAAGAGGGCGTCGAGAAAATCACCGACCTCAAACCGGGCATGACGCTGGACGGCGTGGTCACCAATGTCGCCAACTTCGGCGCGTTCGTCGACATCGGCGTGCACCAGGATGGCCTGGTGCATATTTCGCATTTGTCGGACACATTCGTCAAAGATCCTCGGGACGTGGTAAAAACCGGCGATATGGTCAAAGTCAAAGTGCTGGAAGTCGATGCCGAGCGCAAGCGCATATCGCTGACCATGAAAAAAGAACCGACGGAAGCGACGCCCAGACCCGAACGCTCCTCTGCAAAAACAGATAAAAAGCCCAGACAGAAAAGCCCTGAACCTCAAAAAACCCAAGGTTCGATGGCTAATGCTTTTGCGAAGGCGTTCAAAAAATAATTTAAAAAAGCTCTGCTATACTTGAGTAAGTTATTAAACCAATGCGCAGGACTTGACATGACTAGAATTGACCGTTTTTTTGCCCCACTATTATTAACAGGTCTGCTGACGGCCTATCCCCCTCTAACCCAGGCCGACATGCAGCAACAAGGTTATGGTGATACGTCTTATACAGCCGCTCCGCTGATTGACAAATCGCAGCAACCGACGACCTACGGTGGCAAAGTCGGCAGAAAAGCGTCGTCCGCGTTTGCCAACCTGACGACTGGCTGGCTGGAAATTCCCAAGAATATGATCAATACGACCAATCAGAGCAATGTCTTCTATGGCATAGTAGGCGGACTCTTCAAAGGCGTGATCAACATGGCCGGGCGTCTGGGCGTCGGCGTTGCCGATCTGATCACGATTCCGATTCCTACCAAACCGGTCGCTTATCCGGTCTATATCTGGGAAGATTTTGATGTCGATACGACTTATGGCGACGTGTTCCGCCTGGATACGACTGAAGCGCCTCCTGCCAAGCCCGTCGCCGTTGCAGAGCCTGCAGCGCCGGTTGCCGCACAGCCCAGCGCACCGGCTCCTGCTTATGAATACAACAAAGAGACCAACAAAACATTGGACAACTATTTCAAAAAGGAAATGATGAAATAATCCGTATTTATTCCATCCCATTAAATGAGCCCGGTCGGATCATCCTGCCGGGCTTTTTCATTTAAGCAGGTGCGTCGCGCTCAACATTGAAAATCTGAAAATCGGCCCCAGTATAGTTGGAAACTCAGGGCGCTTAACCCTGTCACAGAAACAGTCCATACGTTGTTTTACAGATGTCATGACTGTAGTGGATAATGAAGTTCAAATTAACATGAGCGGGAGTTGAGGTCGATGCCCATAGTATTACGCAGATTGCTCGGTTTTATCGTATTGGTTGCCACGATTGGCCTGGCAACCTGCCAGTCGCTGGTAAGGGCCGAACCTTTAACTTCCAGCGCGCCTGTTGAAGCCTCTTTGACCAGCCGCACGCAGGCCCGGTAATGGATCAATTCAGAAAACCCAAACGGTTTGTCGCCGACACGCTGCACCGTTATTCTCCGCGCGGATTGCTGCTCTATTTTCTGCCGATGGCGCTGATTCCGGCGATATTCATCGCACTGGGGAAAGGCCATCTGCTGGGTGTTATTGTCAACGCTGTCGGTTTTGCGCTTTATATGCTGGCCGCCTGGTACTTGCGCAAGGGCCTGCAGGCCGAGCATATGTATGAAAAAAGCCGCATCGCCCGCCCGCCCAAGCCGCTGAAAATGACAGCGGCCATCATAGCGGCACTGACCACCGGCATGATTGCCTGGCTCGGTGCAGGACGCCCGCTGCCGATAGCGCTCCTGTTTGCCGGCGGCGCCTTTCTGGGCATGTATCTGAGCTACGGCTTCGACCCGCGCAAAGAGAAGAACATAGTCGCCGCACATGGCTATTCCCGGGATGAAATCCTGCAGACGCTCGAAGATTCGTCGCGCATCATCCGTGGCATAGAACAGGCCAACGACCGCATTCGCAATGCCGAACTCAACCGGCGCATCGAACGCATCTGCGAAATTGCCGACAGCATTCTGGCCGAAATCGAGGCTGATCCGCGCGATATCCGCCGCGCGCGCAAATTCCTCAACGTCTACCTGGACGGCGCCCGACAAGTGACTGAAGGTTATGCCAAGACCCATCAGCAAACCCAATCAGAGGAACTGGAACAGAACTTCCGCAATGTGCTGGAAACGATCGAATCGGCATTTCAGGAGCAGCATCAAAAGTTATTGGAAGAGGATGTTTTTGATCTGGATGTAAAAATTGAAGTTTTGGCCACACAGCTCAAACGAGAAGGCATTCTTTAACGCCATCACACCCTAGAGGATTTAATCATGA
>CAYPJI010000037.1:0-9215 GCA_964411045.1 uncultured Methylobacter sp.
CCCACATCCGGCGAGACAACAATCAGATCTTTATATTTCTGCCGCCACACATCACCGAGAAGAATTGGCGACGAATACACATTATCAACCGGTATGTCAAAAAAACCTTGGATCTGATCAGCATGCAAATCAACAGTCAATACCCTGTTGGCGCCCGCCTGCTCGATCATCCTGGCAACCAACTTCGCACTAATAGGCACCCGAGCCGATCGCGATCTTCTATCCTGCCTAGCATAACCATAATATGGCATGACAGCAGTAATTCGTGACGCTGACGCCCTTTTAAGCGCATCAATCATCACAAGCAATTCCATTAAGTTTTCATTTGTAGGCGAACAAGTTGGCTGAATAACAAAAACATCCTTACCCCGGACGTTCTCCTCTATTTCTACCGCAACCTCACCATCGCTAAATCTACCGACAGTCGCCATACCAAGGCGCATATTGAGCTTTCTTACTATACCTTCAGACAAAGCCAGGTTAGCATTTCCAGAAAACACCATCATAGAGGTGTCACTCATTCAAGCACTCCCAAACTGAATTTAACTTAGTGGAGGTAAATGGCTGGGCCGCAAGGATTCGAACCTTGGTATGCGGAGATCAAAACCCCGTGCCTTACCGCTTGGCGACGGCCCAATAATCAAGATGTATACTTACCAAACTTCAGCTTTGAGAACAGTGGCGATTCATTAATCCCCTTAGCCAGATAAGCCTGCCACTTATCTTTAAGTGATTCATAGGCATCAACTGCAGCATCTTCCGAATCAAATTGCGCAAAAATACAAGCACCTGTTCCGGTCAGCCTTGCCTCAGAAAAACCAGACAAATCAACCAAAGCATCTTTAACAGACTGGTAACGCTCACGAACCACACCAAGACAATCATTTTGATGCTGGCCCGCTATAAAGTCGTCTATTGTGATTGATTTACTATTTCTTGTCAAATCTTTTGCTGAAAATATTTCTTTTGTATTCACATGACAATCAGGCTTAATAATCACAACCCATTGTTCTGGAATATCTATTTTTTCAAGTTTTTCACCGACACCTTCTGCCCAGGAGGAATAGCCATACACAAATATCGGAACATCCGCCCCCAAGGCCAGGCCTAACGTCATCAACTTCTCAGTTGTCAAACCTAGACCCCACAATTCATTCAGCACAATTAAAGTAGTAGCGGCGTCAGAACTCCCTCCACCCAAGCCACCACCCATAGGCAAGTTCTTCTCCACCTCAATGCACACGCCATGAGTGCATCCGGTCTCTGCCTTCAATAAATTTGCTGCCTTAATGGTTAAATCATCTAACTCGGGAACATCGGGAATAGCTTTATACAAACTGACTCGCCCATCATCAACCGGGCGAAAAGTTATCCAATCGCATAGATCCACAAATTGAAATACAGTTTGTAACAGATGATAACCATCTTCTCTTTGACCAGTAATGCGTAACATCAAATTTAATTTTGCCGGCGCCGGCCATTTCTCCATCCATGCGGACTGCTTATTTTGCTTTTGCGACATCTAAATCCCAACGATCTACGATTAACTTTAATTTGACTTGATCATTCGTTACTGTGATTTTACGCGGCATAATCTCACCTTCTGCGCGCTGCATTTCTTTGTATTCGCTATGCCATCCCGCCTGCCTGAAACCATCACCAACTTCTTCAAATTCCCGGGAAGGCTCGGGCAACCCCACAACCCAGTACCGAAGCGAATGCACAGGCACAAAGATACCTAACTGCTGATTAATAAATTCTTCCGATCTTGCTGAAGACTCTACTTTTCCATCTCCGCGATCAACAGTCACAAAATCGTTCACCAGCCGGATAAGCATAGCGCCCTGCCCCAACGGCCCAGATAGCTTTATCTTTTCTTCGCCAGGCTCATGCTCCCAACTTATATTTGCGGTCCAGGAATCGTTATGTCCTGAGACAGCCAAACGCCCATCGAAAGCCCACTGTTTCAACTTATAAAGATGAGCCCTTCCAGCCTTCGAGTAATATCCGCCAGGCTCAACAGGAACAACGGAACAGGCCGACATTAATAGGGACAAACAACCACAAATAAAAAGCTTTGCTTTAAAACGTGACACAACTATTCCGCAGTGTTTAGTACTCTTTGTTGAAAGTCCAATAGATCTTCATCTTCCGGGGCATCTTTAATGGCTTTAGTAAATACTTTTCTCGCTTCAGATTTTCTATTTAAAGTCCATAAAACCTCGGCAAGATGCGCCGCTATTTCACCTTCCTGTCTTTTTGCATAGGCCTTCTGAAGGTAAAGCAAGGCCTGCTCAGTATTTCCTAGCTTAAATTGCAGCCATCCATAGCTATCCATAATGACTGCCTCGTCCGGCTGCAGTCTAAGCGCTTTCTCCAGATATTTTTCAGCTTCAGCGTAACGATCAGTTTTTTCCGCCAAGGTATATCCTAAAGCATTTAGCGCCTCGGCATTATTAGGATCTTCAGCCAATATTTTTTTTAGATCGACTTCCAATATATCCAATCTGTTGAGACGCTCGGCCATCAATGCCCGGGTATATAATAATTCTTTCTGCCCAGGCATATCGGCCAACGCATTTGTTAACAGATTAAATGCTTGCTCATATTGCTTTTGTTGATTATACAACTCGGCCTGAATCAGAATGAGTCGCAGCTTCTGTTTTGGAAACTTACCCCGCAGACTGTTGAGCCTGGAATTAGCTTCATCAAATTGATTATCTTTTGCAAGCAATGAAATCGCGGAAATCGCTGCATCAAGAACAAAAGGCCCATCCTTTACCTCATCAAACCAAGCCATAGCCTTTTTCGTGTTCTTGCGTTTTTCTTCTATTTTACCCAGATAAAAGCTAGCTTGGGATTGCCACTCCGACTGCTCCAGCAATTTTTTTAAAATATCCTCAGCCTTATTATCTCTACTTAATTGCAAATGCACTAATGCCAAGGCGAACTGGCTTTCAGAATCATTTGGATTAGCAGAAATTATGCCTTGATAAACTTCACCGGCCTCTTCATATTTTTCTGCTTTTATTAAAACCTGCGCCAGTAATTTTTTAATTTTACCATTTTCCGGATACTTGGTGGCCGCCTTCTCCAGCAATTTTGCCGCAGTACTTAGGTCTCCTGAAGACGCCGAGATCTGAGCCTGAAAAATTTGCGCTTTATCCCAATCAGGCTGCACATCCAAAGCTTGCTGTATTTTCGTTTTAGCCAAATCAGTGTTTTTCATCTGCATGGCCAACAATGACTGTACAAAATAAATTTCAGCCTGATTTTGATGACGCAGAGATAACGCATCCATCACATCATACAAAAAAGAGACCTTATTTTCCTTTTCCAGCGCAACCGCCAATTCCAGCATTGAATTCTCGAAGCCGGCAGGATCAATTGTCAGCAATTTATCCACATGCTCAACGGCAACTTGTTTATCACCCGCTCTTAAAGCCGATAATGCAGCAATTTTTCTGGCCGTTATATTATTGGGATCTTGAGACAACCATAAGGAAACAGCCTCGTTTGTCTTATTGCTGTCTTTCATATACATAGCGATTTTTGCCGCTCTCTCAGCAAATCGCGGATCCTTGGTGCGCTTGGCGGCTTCCATATAACCTTCCAGCGCAATCTCATATTGTCCTCTTTGCCCAGCAAGTTCTGCCGCCAATAACATATACATCACATCAGGATCGATCTCCGTATTTGTACCGTCGGGCTGAGTGCCCCTTTTTGTTTGGGATATTTTGACAGGCTCAACAGACTCCTCCTGCGAATTGAGCTTATCCTGCGAACCAGCACAGCCATTAAGCAAGATCAGAGTTAGCACTGAAAACAATCTAAAAATCACCACGCAATCGTCCTATTTATCACTCAGTAGATATAAGCTAATAGATTATCAGAAAAATCAGCTGATTCAGACAGTTGATTTATTCGATTTGGATAAAGCCGTTATATTTCTTTAGAATAAGCCGTCATAATATACTTTGAATTTACCTGAAAGCCATCTGGTCTCAGTAATTGTGTATAGCTGTGGACGTGTTGGCTACAGCAAAGTTCCTGATCGACTGTGTCGATGCCAAGATAAAAATCACTGTATAAAAATATTATTATAGTACTCTAGAACACATAAACTCTTAACCATCGATACCATGACACTTCTTGCAGTAGGGATTAATTACAATACCGCCCCGGTTTTCATCCGGGAGCGCCTGGCATTCCCTGCCGACATTCTGGAATCATCGCTACAGGAATTATGGCACCTGAAAGAAATCAGCGAAGCCGCGATTCTTTCAACCTGTAACCGGACCGAGTTTTACTGCAAAGCATCCACGGCAAACAAGCAGATTCTGATTGATTGGGTTGCCGAAAGCAGAAATATCGACCCGGCAGAGCTTACGCCTTACCTGTATTGCCACACTGACAGCCAACTGATCCGCCATATGTTTCGAGTCGCATGCGGCCTAGATTCAATGATACTAGGCGAACCGCAAATTCTCGGCCAGATGAAAACGGCTTATCAGGCTGCCTATGAAGCAGGAACTTTAGGAAAACAGCTAGGTAAGCTTTTTCAATACACATTTTCAGCGGCCAAGAAAGTCCGTACAGATACGGCTATCGGCTCCAGCCCGGTATCGGTGGCTTTCGCAGCTGTCCAGCTGGCACAGCAAATCTTTGACAAGCTCAGCGAACAAACTGCCTTACTGATTGGCGCCGGCGAAACCATCGAATTGGCAGCCCGCCATCTATCACAACAGGGCATAGGCCGCATTATTGTCGCTAATCGCACATACGATAAAGCCCATACTTTAGCCTCCCAGTTCAAAGGTTATGCTATTGCCTTATCCGAATTGCCTACGCATCTGGCCGAAGCCGACATCGTTATCTCATCAACGGCCAGCCAGTTGCCGATCCTTGGCAAAGGCAGTGTTGAAAGCGCGATCAAGAAACGCAAACATAAGCCCGTGTTTATGGTAGATCTGGCCGTTCCGCGCGATATCGAAGCCGAAGTAGAGCAACTCAGAGATGTGTATCTTTATACGATTGACGACCTACAGAACACTATAGACCAAAACATGAACTCGCGCCGCCAAGCCGCGGAACAGGCCGAAGAAATCATTGACACACAAGTGGGCTATTTTCTAGCCTGGTTACGTTCCCAAGGCGCACAATCAACTATTCGCGATTATCGTTATCAAGCTGAACAAATGCGCGATGAAGCTCTGCAAAAAGCATTGGCATTGTTAAAGAACGGCACTTCACCTGAAGAAACTTTGAGCCGGCTCGCTTACAGCCTGACCAATAAACTGATACATACGCCCAGCATTCAAATCAGAGAAGCCGGTGAGAACGAAAGACATGATCTGGTTGCCGCTGCCCGCGAAATTTTTAAATTAAAACAGACTCAATGAAACCATCCATACAACATAAACTCGAAAATTTGTGCGAACGCTACGATGAAATCGCGGCACTGCTCTCCGACCCGGAAGTTCAAGGCAATCAAAATAAATTTCGTTCACTGAGCCAGGAGTATGCCCAAATCAACCCGATCGTTGATTGCTACAAGCGCTATCAAAAAGCGCTGGACGCGCTGGCTTCCGCCAAGGAAATGGCCAACGACAGCGATCCGGAACTGCGCGAAATGGCCAAGGAAGAGGTTATTGAAGCGGAAAATCAGATAGAAGCGCTGGAACATGAACTGCAAATTCTATTGCTGCCCAAAGATCCCAACGATAACCGCAACATTTTCCTGGAAGTCCGGGCTGGAACCGGCGGTGATGAAGCAGCCATTTTCTCGGGCGATCTGGCGCGCATGTACCAACGCTTTGCCGAAAGGAAAGGCTGGAGAACTGAAATCATCAGCGAGAGCCTCGGCGATCACGGCGGTTACAAAGAAATCATTCTGCGTGTTTCCGGGCAGGACGTTTATTCCCAATTAAAATTCGAATCCGGCGCGCATCGTGTACAACGGGTACCGGAAACCGAATCACAAGGGCGTATTCATACCTCCGCCTGCACTATCGCTGTCATGCCCGAAGTCGAAGAAATTGATGCTTTTGACATCAATCCGGCCGACCTGCGAGTCGACACGTATCGTGCATCAGGCGCCGGAGGTCAGCACGTTAACCGTACCGAATCAGCAATTCGTATCACCCACATCCCAACCGGTGTCGTAGTCGAATGCCAGGACGAACGCTCGCAGCACAAAAACCGCGCCCGAGCCATGTCTTTGCTCCAATCGCGTCTTTTAGCCGCGGAACAGGAAAAACACCACGCCGAACAGGCAGCGACTCGGAAACTGCAAGTCGGCAGCGGCGACCGCTCCGAGCGCATCCGCACTTATAACTATCCGCAAGGTCGGCTGACTGATCACAGGATCAACCTGACTCTCTATAAACTCGACGATATCATGGAAGGCGGCCTTGAACAGGTCCTCCAGCCGCTGATCAGTGAACATCAGGCGGAACTACTGACTCAATTGGGTGAAGAGTAGGCCGGATGCAACTGACGCGCTGGCATCCATCTCCGACTCCGCGCTGCTGGATGCCGAGGTTTTATTATGTCATGTTCTTCAAAAAGAACGCACTTATCTGCGTGCCTGGCCCGATAAATTGTTGCAACCCGAACAATACAAACACTTCTGGACATTGGCTGAAGAACGACGACAAGGCATGCCGGTTGCCTATCTGACTGGTCATCGTGAATTCTGGTCGCGCGATTTCCGCGTCTCGCCGGACGTGCTGATTCCGCGCCCGGACACCGAGTTGCTTGTAGAGCTTGGCTTGAATCTCATACCACCTGACGCCCCTTTCAAGCTTATAGACCTGGGGACCGGCTCCGGCATTATCGCCATCACACTGACCGCCGAGCGCCCTCATGCTCAAGTCATAGCAACCGATCTCAATTCGGCCGCACTGGAAATAGCCAAGCAAAATGCTCGATATCATCACATTTCCAACATCCATTTTTATCAGAGCGACTGGTTTAACAATACGCCCGACATTCAATTCGATCTAGTGATCAGCAATCCGCCTTATATTGCCGAAGACGATAGTCATCTACAGGAAGGTGATGTCCGGTTTGAACCACAAACCGCCCTGATCGCCGCCCAGCAAGGGCTCAGAGATATAGAGACTATAGCGGACGGAGCGCGTGGCCGCTTGAAACCTCAAGGGCATTTACTGATCGAACATGGCTATAACCAGCAGCATCAGATACAAACAATCTTTAAAGGCTTGGGCTATGACAAGGTGCGAACCTACCAGGATTTGTCAGGGCAACCGCGCGTCACCTACGGTCAATGGAATAAATAAGCCCGTCGATTTTAACTTTCACTTTACTTATCTTATGACGCAAGAAGAAATTCATATTCCGCGCAAAATTACCAATCAGTTACTGCATCTCGCGCAGCAGTCTCCCGACCAGGAGGTCTGCGGCCTTATCGGCAGTAAGAATGGCCTGCCGGCTCGCTGCTATCCGATAAACAACATTGCAGAACAGCCTGGGCAGCGTTTTCAATTGGACCCATCGCAACAAATCGCCGCCATGGCCGCTATGCGCGATCAGGGCGAAGCGCTTTTCGCCATCTATCATTCGCACCCAAGCGCACCGGCCCAACCGTCAGCTATTGATCTGGAGTGGGCTGCTTACCCGGACGCGCTGTATCTGATTATTTCATTGAACACGAAAGGCATTCTGGAAATGCGCGGCTTCAGGATAGAACAGCAATCTGCCAGAGAAATCGCGCTGGCGTTGAGCGAAGACTAAACCTTGCTCAATCCCGGTTTTGCCATTGATATTGGCAGCAGCAGCCTTTCATGCCAAGGTTCAAAAGCTGTCAACCGGGCTTCCGGCCAATTGAACCAATGCTGAAATGTGCCGAGCATGACCGCTAAAGTACAG
The DNA here is from genome assembly GCA_964411045.1 of uncultured Methylobacter sp. GTDB lineage: Bacteria > Pseudomonadota > Gammaproteobacteria > Methylococcales > Methylomonadaceae > Methylobacter. Next base: position 7,894 of record CAYPJI010000037.1, read on the forward strand.
ATGCCCGGCACATTTCATAAGATAGAGCTTATTTCAACTTATCCTTCAGCATTTTATTCACTTCGCCGGGATTAGCCTTGCCCTGCATCTCTTTCATGACCTGACCAACAAAAAAGCCGAATACTTTGTCTTTACCGCTACGGTATTGCTCAACCTGCTCCGGGTTATTGGCGATGATCTTGTCGATAATGGCTTCTATCGCGCCGGTATCGGTAATCTGCTTTAAGCCTTTGGCTTCAATAATCTCATCGGCTGAAGCCGTGCCTTGCCACATCTCCTCAAACACCTGCTTGGCGATTTTTCCCGAAATCGTATTGTCGCTGATGCGCGCCAGCAATCCGGCCAAGCGCTCGTGGCTGACCGGCGAATCAGTGATTTCCAGTCCAGACCGGTTAAGCGCAGCTGAGAGATCGCCCGTTACCCAGTTGGCGCAAATTCTCGCCTCACAGGCTGATTCTTTCACCACAACCTCAAAATAATCGGCCAACGGGCGCGAGGAAGTCAATATCGCGGTGCTTTCGTCATCCAATCCATATTGATCCTTGAAGCGCTGCTTTTTCGCATCCGGCAATTCGGGCATTGTCGCTTTGACTTGCGTTTTAAACGCTTCATCGACAACCACGGGCAACAGGTCCGGATCGGGGAAATACCGGTAATCGTTGGCCTCTTCCTTGCTGCGCATGGAGCGGGTCTGATCCTTGTCTGCATCATAAAGCCGTGTTTCCTGAACTACCTCGCCACCGCTCTCGATCAGGTCGATCTGGCGCTCAATTTCGTAATTGATGGCCTTCTCGACGAACCTGAACGAGTTGATATTCTTGATTTCGGCGCGTGTGCCGAACGCTTGCTGACCTTTGGGCCGCACCGACACGTTGGCATCACAGCGGAATGAGCCTTCCTGCATATTGCCGTCGCAAATGCCCAGGTAGCGTACCAGTTCATGCAGTTTTCTCATGTAGGCGACCGCTTCTTTCGCCGAGCGCATATCCGGATCGGACACGATTTCCAGCAGCGGGGTGCCGGCACGGTTTAAGTCGATGCCGGTCAAGCCGTGAAAATCCTCATGCAGCGATTTACCGGCGTCTTCTTCAAGATGCGCGCGCGTTACGCCGACGCGTTTTTTGACGCCATCCACGTCGTTAAAAGAAAATCCGTCATAGCGACCTTCTGTGATTTTCGCTTTAATCGCGAGAAACAGCCGAACGGAATTTTCGACCGTTCCGGGCTTCGGCTCACGAATAAAAGACCAGCGTTTTTTCAATGACGCAGCGAGCTGCTTCACTTCATCTTCGTTGATCTTTTCCATCAGCTGAGCAATTTCC
>CAYPJI010000037.1:9225-12585 GCA_964411045.1 uncultured Methylobacter sp.
TGACCAAGACCCACGATGGGCAACTCAAACTGACTGATTTGGTAGCCTTTGGGCAAGTCCGGATAAAAATAATTTTTTCTGGCGAAAACCGAATACGGCGCAACTTCCGCTTCAATAGCCAGGCCGAACAGTACCGCCATACGCACGGCTTCCTCGTTCAGAACCGGCAGAACGCCGGGCAGACCCAGATCGACCGCGCAAGCCTGCGTATTAGGCTCTGCGCCGTAAGCTGTCGAGGCGCCGGAAAAAATTTTAGATTTTGTGGCGAGTTGCGTATGAATTTCCAACCCGATCACTGCTTCCCATTCCATGATTTTCCCCTTTACTCAAAACCTTTAGGACTTTGTTGATGCCAATCGGTAACCTGCTGATATTGATGGGCAATATTCAACAACCGGTGTTCCGCGAAATAATTGCCGATGATCTGCAGTCCCACCGGTTTACCGTCGATTATGCCGGCCGGTACGGACATGGCCGGCAATCCGGCGAGGTTGATGGCAATGGTATAGATATCGGATAAATACATCTCGATCGGGTTGCCGATTTTCTCGCCTATGCCGAAAGCTGGCGATGGCGCCACGGGTCCCATAATCACATCGACTTCCGATAAGGCCTTTTTAAAGTCCTCGCTGATTAAGCGGCGCACTTTCTGAGCCTTGATATAGTAGGCGTCATAGTAGCCGGCCGATAGAGCATAGGTTCCCATCAAAATCCGGCGCTTGACTTCCTTGCCGAAGCCTTCGCCGCGCGAGCGCGTATAGAGATCCGTTAGATCTTCCGGATTGGCGCAACGGTAGCCGTAGCGTACACCATCAAAGCGGGACAGGTTGGCTGAACATTCGGCCGACGCGATAACGTAATAAGCCGGAATGGCCAGCTTCAGATTAGGCATCGAAACTTCCTTGATATGCGCGCCCATTTTCCGGTATTCATTGACGGCGGCTTCAATAACGGCGGCGACGTCGCTGTTGAGCCCATCGCCGAAGAACTCTTTCGGCAGCCCGATTTTGAGTCCTTCAATAGAATTATTCAGCTCCGCCCGATAATCAGGCACCGGCAAATCGACACTGGTTGAATCCCGCTCATCGAACCCCGCCATCACCTGCAGCATGATGGCCGCATCCTCGGCGCTATGCGTCATGGGGCCGCCCTGATCCAGACTGGACGCATAAGCGATCATGCCGTAACGCGACACGCGCCCGTAAGTCGGTTTCAATCCCGTAATGCCGCAATGCGAGGCCGGCTGGCGAATCGATCCGCCCGTATCCGTTCCAGTCGCACAGACCGCCAGTCCAGCCGCCACGGCCGAGGCCGAACCGCCTGACGAACCGCCTGGAATGGCATTGAGATCCCAAGGGTTTCTGACCGCACCGTAATAACTGGTTTCGTTTGATGAGCCCATGGCGAATTCGTCCATATTGAGCTTGCCCAGCATCACGGACCCGGCTTGATTGAATTTCTCCACGACGGTGGCGTTATAGGGCGCGATGAAGTTATCGAGCATTTTAGAGCCGCAAGTGGTCTTCACACCCTGCGTGCAAAAAATGTCTTTCTGTGCGATCGGTATGCCGGTCAACAATGTCGCATCGCCTTTGGCGATTCTGTCATCGGCGGCCTTGGCCTCCTGGAGGGCTAAATCTTCGGTAACCGTAACATAGCAATTAAGCGAGCTGTGGCGCTTGATTCTGTCCAGAAACGCCTGAGTCAGCTCAACACTTGAAAATTCACCTGAACGCAGGCCTTTAGCTAAATCTGTGATTGACTTATTGTGCATGACTATTCCCTTATTCAATGACTTTCGGCACTAGATAAAGTCCCGCTTCAACTTGTGGCGCAATGGCCTGGAATTGCTCGCGGTTGTTCCGTTCCGTAACGGTATCCAGCCTTAATCTTTGCACCTGATCCATCGGATGAGCCATTGGAATGACGTCATCGGTATTCAGTTCGCTCATCTGCGTCATTAAATCCAGCATGCGGGATAAGTCCTTTGCATAAGATTCAATATCCGACTCATCAATACCCAAGCGCGCTAAATGCGCAATTTTCTTCACATCATCGGTCGTCAAAGACACTATCAACTCCTCAAAATTTCAGAGATTTTGTATTATTATAAATATGATACTTTATATCTTGCTCAAATACCCGCTTGATTGATAAAGTAATACAATTTTATTCCCCACAAAGGACACAGGTAAAAAATGTTCTTCAAAAGAATTCGCGGCCTTTTTTCTAATGACCTTTCGATTGACTTGGGTACCGCCAACACATTGATTTATATTCCCGGCCAAGGGATTGTGCTTAATGAACCGTCAGTCGTCGCCATCAAAGAAGACAAAGTCCGTGGCTCTAAAACCATCGCCGCGGTTGGCGCTGACGCAAAGCGCATGCTGGGACGCACCCCCGGCAATATCACGGCCATCCGTCCTTTAAAAGATGGCGTAATCGCCGACTTTGCCGTTACGGAAAGAATGCTCAGATTTTTTATCGAGAAAGTCCACCAAAGCAAACTGTTGCGCCCTAGTCCGCGCATTTTGATCTGCGTGCCTTGCGGGTCAACCCAGGTTGAACGTCGCGCCATTCGGGAATCTGCGGCCATGGCCGGTGCGCGTGAGGTTTACTTGATAGAAGAACCCATGTCTGCAGCGATCGGTGCAGGCCTCCCGGTCGATGAGGCATCAGGGTCGATGGTTCTCGATATCGGCGGCGGTACTTCCGAGGTGGCAGTCATCTCCATAAACGGTATCGTCTATTCCAACTCTGTCCGTATCGGGGGCGATCGTTTCGATGAAGCCATCATCAATTATGTGCGCAGAAACTACGGCACGCTAATCGGCGAATCCACAGCAGAGAGAATAAAATTTGAAATCGGCACGGCTTATCCCGGCAGTGAAGTCAAGGAAATAGAAGTAAAGGGACGTAATCTGGCAGAAGGCGTGCCGCGCAGTTTCGCCCTGAACAGCAACGAAATACTGGAAGCGCTGCAGGAACCGCTGTCGGGCATCGTCGGAGCGGTCAAAGTGGCCTTGGAGCAAACTCCGCCCGAATTGGGAGCCGATGTCGCCAACCGCGGTATTTATTTAACCGGGGGCGGCGCCTTGCTAAAGGACATTGATCGGCTGCTGGCTGAAGAAACAGGCTTGCCTGTGTTTATTGCCGACGACCCGTTGACTTGTGTTGCCAGAGGCGGCGGCATGGTTCTGGAAATGCTGGATAAAAAAGGAGTCTCAACCTTTTCATTAGAATAATGACGCATAGCCTTTAATCGCTTATTCTGGCAGATGCCGGGACGCACGCCGCCCGGCCGCTTCTTTTTAACTGATAAGATGACTGCACGGATGCAGGAGGTAGAGCAGCGCTAGG
>CAYPJI010000037.1:12595-13576 GCA_964411045.1 uncultured Methylobacter sp.
GAAATCCGCCATCAAACTTTTATTTGCCACCGGTCCATCGATCAATACCCGCCTGCTAGTGGCAGTAATCGCCTCTATCGCCTTGCTAGCGACGGAACAGACTAGCATCCGACTGGACCCGCTTCGCGCCACGTTATCGTTTTTTATCGACCCAATAAAATATCTGGTCAATTTGCCTTCCACACTGATCGAGCAGACTTCCAGTTCTATCAGTTCTTTCACCGCCTTAAAAAAAGAAAACGAAAGATTGCGCGAAGAGCAACTTATCCAACAAACACGGCTACTGAAATTTGCCGCGCTGGAAAAAGAAAATATCCGGCTACGTGCACTGCTGGAGAACTCATTCAAACTCGGCGAACAGGTGCTGGTCGCAGAATTGCTGTCGATCAACATGGATCCTTATGAACACATCGTGCAAGTCAACAAAGGGACTCGCTTCGGCGTTCATCCTCAGCAGCCCGTGCTTGACGCCAACGGCGTTGTCGGACAGGTCATTCGAAGCCTGCCGCTCAGCTCTGAGATCATGTTGATTACCGACCCGAATCATGCCATTCCGGTTCAGGTAAATCGAAACGGCTTACTGACCATTGCAGTCGGCAGCGGCCAAATGAACCGGCTTAACCTGCCCTATTTGCCGAACAATGCCGATATCCAACCTGGCGACTTATTGATCACATCCGGTTTGGGCGGCACTTTTCCACAAGGCTACCCTGTCGCGGTTGTGGATGAATTTACGCCGGAGCCCAATAAACCTTTTGCCAGCATTACCGCGACACCTAAAGCCATGCTCAACCGGAACAGGGAACTGATGATTGTCTGGAGCAATACCACACCCATTCCTTTAACCTCACCACAAAAAGCGAACGACAAGAAAACCGAGACACCTGCCGATGAATAACTACTATGGCTTTGGCCGAATTATTTTGACCATAGTCTTGGCGATGTGCTTAAGAATTGCCCCCATGCCGGACATGATGGCGG
>CAYPJI010000038.1:0-13503 GCA_964411045.1 uncultured Methylobacter sp.
CTATCGTGCCGAACTGATCTTCGGAAAAAAGAAAACATAGCGCGATTGCCCTGGGGCTAGGTCTGCTTTAGGGGCATTTTATTTTATCAAGTACTTTCACTAGCCCTCGTTCCGGTTAGAATAACCTCTCCTGCCCATTTCACGAGGTTATTGCCATGTCTGAAGCGTTAACGGTTTTGTCCCCTGTCAAGCTCGGTCCTTATGAATTGCCCAATCGTCTGGCGATGGCGCCATTGACGCGTTGCCGCGCCAGTCGCGACGGCATTCCCAATGCATTAATGGCGGAATATTATCGTCAGCGCACCAGCGCGGGCCTGATCATCACCGAAGCTACGCCGGTTTCGCAGCAAGGCAAAGGCTATCCGTTCACGCCCGGCATCTATAATGACGCCCAGATTCAGGGCTGGCAGACCATTACCTCGGCCGTGCATGAGAAAGGCGGGCGCATTTTCCTGCAGCTGTGGCATGTCGGCCGTATTTCTCATCCTTCATTGCAGCCGGAAGGCGCGTTGCCGGTAGCGCCGTCGGCGCTGAAGCCGGCAGGACAGGCGTCGACCGAGCAGGGGCCGCAGGATTTTGTGACACCGCGCGCGCTGGAGCTGGCTGAAATCCCGGGCATTGTCGAACAGTTCCGGCACGGCGCCGATTGCGCCTTGAAGGCCGGGTTCGACGGCGTGGAAGTCCACGGCGCCAACGGCTATCTGCTCGACCAGTTCCTGCGCGACGGCACGAACCGGCGCGCCGATGCCTATGGCGGTTCCATCGCCAATCGGGCGCGCCTGCTGTTTGAAGTCATTGAAGCCGTCACATCGGTCTGGGGCAGCGATAAGGTCGGTTTGCGCCTGTCGCCGCTGCAGCCGTTCAACGACATCCACGACAGCGACCCGAGAGCCACGTTCGGCTATGTGGTCGAGCAGCTCAATCGCTTCAACCTGGCTTACCTGCATATCACGGAAATGGGCAAGGAAGCGCCCGGCGCAGCGGGCCCTGCGTTCGATCTTGAGGAGTTAAGGACGCTGTATCACGGCGCTTACATGCTCAATGCCGGCTACACGGCCGAGACGGCGACGGCCGCCATTGCCGAAGGCCGCGCCGACCTGATCGCGTTCGGCAAGCTGTTCATAGCCAATCCGGATCTGCCCGAACGCTTCGCTAAAAATGCGCCGCTTAATGAGCCCGATGCCGGCACGTTTTATCAGGGTGGGGCGCAAGGTTATATCGACTATCCGGCTCTGGCCGATTAAAGATAGCGGCGCGCTGTTGTCTCGGTAGGGGTGGAGCAGAACGCTGATTGATAGATCAGTATTTATCCCTGGATTTGGGTGGAGATCAGGCTGCGCCGCGGCATTCACGGTTACCGGGGGCGGCAAAGGGCCAGGCTCAGCTTGAGGCTGTTTTTCATTGACAATGTGGAACCCGCTGGATATTATCCGGGAAAGTCTAACAGCCCACTGATAATTTTAGTTGAAGGCCACAAAATTGAATGCTAGGAAGATTAATTGTGCTTCTGTTGGCGTCGCGCCGAGTCGCTTTATCGCTTTGGGTTCCGGACTCGCTCTTAACGCATCAGGCATCGTCAATACACTGATGGCATTCCCTGTTCGCCGGGGGCTTCAGGCGCCGGCCCTTGCTCGCTTGATTTTCTCCATCCATTTTTTCCTCCCGAGCGTTTGTTTGCGCAATAAATCTGGGACTTACGCTGGGTTTCCGTGCCATTCCGGCGCGAAGTGAAACTGCCGTCATGCTGTTACTCCTTTTCTTCATGCCGATTACATTGACATTATTCCTGATGGCTTTTTTGCCGTTTCAGTGCCTTGATATCCTCAAGCGCCGGCCCATCGGCTATTATTGGGATCAAGGATTGGACAAATGGATTGGGTGATGTGATTGTCGATCCTCCGACTACTTCCATGCCGCATTTCGTCTAATATTGTATTTAACATTTTTCCCTATTGGCCTTAATTATTTGTCACCTATGCGTTATTTTTATATTTCCATTTTTTTTACCATCGTCTGCCTGGTCGCTGCCTTTATTTTTGGCGGTCTCGAAGGCGCCGTCCTGGCACTGATACTGGGAGTGCTGGAAGTCAGCCTGTCTTTTGACAATGCCGTCGTCAATGCCTCGGTTCTGAAACGCATGTCGCCTGCCTGGCAGCAGCGTTTTCTAACCTGGGGGATTCTCGTCGCCGTGTTCGGCATGCGACTGCTGTTCCCGATTCTGATCGTCGCATTTGCGACCGGCCTGGACTTGTCGTCGGTCACCAATATGGCCCTTCATGCGCCCGAACAGTATGCAAAGCATTTACAAGAAGCGCATACCTTTATCGCCGCCTTCGGGGGCACTTTTCTGCTGTTGGTGGCTTTCTCGTTTCTGTTTGACGAAGCGCGCGATATTTACTGGCTGGGCAGGCTTGAGCAAAAGGTACAGGCGCTTGGAAAGATCGATGCCGTCGCCAGTACGCTTTCATTGATGCTGTTACTGATTACCTATACGTTTGTTGAAGAACCGCATAAGCATGATGTCTTGTTCGGCGGCGTCTGGGGCATTTTCCTGTATGGGCTGGTCAGCAGTCTGGACCGGTTTTTCCAGGTCGAGTCGGAAGACGAAGATGCGGCGGTCATGGATACCATCAAGCAGGGCGGCGTCATGGCGTTTCTGTACCTCGAGCTCCTGGACGCCTCTTTTTCCTTTGACGGCGTGATCGGCGCCTTCGCGATTACCCGCGACATCGTGATCATCATGCTGGGCCTGGGCATCGGCGCCATGTTCGTGCGGTCGTTGACCGTGTTTCTGGTCAACAAGGGCACGCTGGATGAATATGTGTTTCTGGAGCATGGCGCCCATTACGCGATTGGCGCTTTGGCGCTCATTATGTTAATCAGCACCCACACGCCGATTCCGGAGGTCTTTACCGGGTTGATCGGTGCGGCGTTCATTGCTTTGTCCGTTTTATCTTCAATTCGTCTCAAGAAAAAAGAAGAGGCGAATTCTTCTTCATAAAGCACCACAGGAGAATATGCGATGGCAATTTCACTGAGCAAAGGCGGCAATATCAGCTTAAGCAAAACCGATCCGCAATTGAAAAACATGCTGGTCGGCTTAAGTTGGGATATCAGATCAACCGATGGTTCGGATTTCGACCTCGATGCCAGTGTCTTCATGGTTAAGGCCGATAACAAGGTCCGGGGCGATCACGACTTTATTTTCTACAATCAGCTCAAGTCGACCTGCGGCTCTGTCGAGCATACCGGCGATAACCGTACCGGTGCGGGCGATGGCGATGACGAGGTGATTAAAGTCATCCTGGATAAAGTGCCGCAGGACATTGCCAAAATCGTCGTGGCCGTGACGATTCATGACGCCGAGGCAAGACGCCAGAATTTTGGCCAAGTGCATAATGCCGCGATCCGCCTGGTCAATCAGGATACCAATAATGAAGTGACTCGTTTCGATTTGAGTGAAGATGCCTCCATCGAGACCGCCATGATCTTCGGCGAAATTTACCGGCACAACAACGAATGGAAGTTCAGAGCCGTCGGCCAGGGTTATGCCGGCGGCTTAAAAGCGCTGGCTATCCAGCACGGCATTCAGCTTTAAATCTATTTCAGAGTGTTTCAAAGAGCATATAACTCAACTACATTAAAAAAGGAGACTATCATGGCTGTATCATTATCCAAAGGCGGCAACGTCAACCTGAGCAAAGAAGCGCCCGGACTCAATAAAATACAAGTCGGCCTGGGCTGGGACGCACGCGTTACCGACGGCGCGGCATTCGATCTCGACGCCAGTTGCTTTCTGGTAAAGGCGGACGGAAAAGTCAGGAACGATGGCGACTTCTGCTTCTACAACAACAAAAACGTAGCCGATGGCTCCGTGGTTCATCTGGGTGACAACCAGACCGGCGACGCCGCGGGCGATGATGAAACCGTCAAGGTCGAGTTGTCGAAAGTGCCGGCGGAAATCGACAAGGTGGTTTTTTCCGTCACGATTCACGAAGCCGACACACGCAATCAAAACTTCGGCCAGGTTTCCAAAGCGTACATTCGAATCGTTAACGAAGAAAACGGCACCGAAATCGCCCGCTTCGATTTGAGCGAGGACGCTTCCATCGAAACGGCCATGATTTTCGGGGAAATCTATCGCAGCGGCGCGGATTGGAAATTCAAGGCCGTAGGCCAAGGCTTCGCGGGCGGCTTGGGACCATTGGCTTCATCTTTCGGCGTTAACGTTTGATTTTGCCGAGGGAAATTCATGCCGGCTCGTAAAGGGCGGAGACTGGGACGATCTCCAATGGCCGGCTGAAATTCCCTCGCTGGCGATGCCGCACGGCAAGCGTTTTCAATAACGCCATTCCGATGCCGATAACATATTCTTCAGACTTTCTAATCACACAGGACTTACCTATGGCAATTTCGTTACAAAAAGGTCAAAAAATATCCCTGGACAAGGAATCCGGGCAGGCGCTCACTAAAGTGATCATGGGACTGGGCTGGGATGCCGTGAAAAAAGGCGGCTTGTGCGGCGGTTTTTCAGGCGGCGGATCAGTCGATCTTGATGCCTCCTGCATCCTGTTCGGCGAAGACAACAAGGTCGTCGATACGGTCTGGTTCAGGCAGTTGAAAAGCCGCGACGGCAGCATCGTGCATACCGGCGACAACAGAACCGGCGAAGGCGAGGGCGATGACGAGCAAATCATCGTCGATCTGTCGAAAGTGCCGGCCTCTATCAAGTCCCTGGTCTTCACCGTCAACTCCTTTACCGGCCAATCTTTTGACTCGGTTGCAAATGCCTATTGCCGCATGGTCAATGCCGCCAATCAAAATGAAATCGCCCGTTATACATTAACGGCCCAGGGCGCGCACACGGCCCAAATCATGGCTAAAGTTTACCGGCACAATAATGAGTGGAAAATGCACGCCATCGGAGAATCTTCCAGCGGCCGCACTTTTGAACAGTTGGTTCCGGCCATTATTCCCTATTTATAATCGGCCCATTCATGCGCATCTGGTTTAATAAAACCTTTTCCTCCATTCACTCCGTTTTAAGAAACCTTCGCCAGACCGACACGGAAGGCGATATTACGCTGGTTTTTTCGCACGAACACCGTTATGCGCCCGGCATGGCGGTGGCTGATGAAATATTTATCGAGCCTGCCGGGCTAAGCGGTACGGAATACCTTGACTGGGCCGTTGATTTCTGCCGGCAGCAGCGCATCGATTTATTCTGGCCGGGCAAGGAAGCGGCATTGATCGCTGAGCACCAGGCGCGGTTTATGTCTCAGGGGACGCGTGTCGTTTCGGTAGCCGATCGCGCGGTTCTGACGTTATTGAATGACAAAGCGGCGTTTTATGCCGATCTCGATCATAAAGTCGCGCTGCCGCCCGATTCGGTATCAGTGAACACGTTTGACGAATTCGACAGGGCGGTTGCTACGCTGCGCCGCAAGCATGACAGACTTTGCGTCAAGCCCGCCATATCCGTGTACGGGCTGGGTTTTCGCGTGCTCGATGATGCCCGGCCCAGTATTGTCCATCTGCTTAAAGGCGTGAGCTATCAGATACCCTCAAGCGAACTGCGCTTCGGCATGGCGCTGTCGCCGCAATTTGATACCTTGCTGGTCATGGAGTATTTGCCCGGACACGAATGGAGCGTTGATTGCGCGGCTTCTCATGGCAGGCTCTGGTGCGCCGTGCAGCGCAAAAAACCGCTGGCCGCCGGCCATGCCCAAATCATCGACAACCATCCTGAAATCGCCGGTATGGTCGAGCGCCTGACGGCCCATTACGGCTTGAATGGATTGTTCAATATCCAGTTTAAGGAAGGCGTCGATGGACCGCGTCTTCTGGAGATCAATGCCAGACCGTCCGGCGGTGTTGGCATGGCCTGCCTGTCCGGCGCCAACCTGGCAAAAATAGCGTTGCAGGCCGTCAACAATGAAAATCCGCCTCGGGAGCTTGCGTCCGCGGCTATCGCTTACGGCATGCGCGTGCGGGAAGTCAATACGCCGGTCGTTGTGGAAGAGGCGGCGTTGTGATGGAAAAATCCCGGCATCAGGTCGTCAATCTCAGAACCGGCTGTCTCCATGTTACGACCGAGCCGGGCCGCGTGCCTTTGCATCGGCTCTTGGGGTTCGCATCGCGCATTAACAGCAAGCGCGGATTCCTGTTGGTCAGCAAAGTCCTGGGCAAGCATTACCCCGTTTCTCCGAGAACCATGGCCTGGTCTTATCGCGCGCTGGCCAGAAAGCTTCTTGATCAAACAGATTTTTCGGCGCCCTCGCTTTGGGTCGGCATGGCCGAAACGGCGACCGGCCTGGGCTATGGCGTTTTCGAGTCGGCTTACAATCTGGGCGTGCGCGGCGCGCTGTTCATGCAAACCACGCGCTATCACCTGGCCGGCGGCGACCGGCTTGCGTTTGTTGAGGAACACAGCCACGCCACCGATTTTTTTCTTTATTATCCTGAGAATGAAAAAGACCGGGCCGCGTTTTTAAACGCCAGGCAGCTGGTTTTGATCGATGACGAAATCAGCACCGGCGCGACTTTCACCCGGTTGATAGCGGCGTACCGTGCCGTTAATCCGCAACTGGAAAAAGTCTTCATCGTCAGTCTGGTCAATTTCGCCTCGCCCGAGCACCGACACCGCCTCGAAACTTCGGCCGGCATGCCGGTGCAATGGATCAGCCTGCTGGAAGGGCAATTGCGTTTCGAGCCTGTCGATGCGGATCAGGATCAATTTCGCGATAACGCCATCAATGTCGCCGGCAACGGCTTGTGCAAGCGCGATCTGTTGGCCTGGCCCGGCCGCCTGGGCATGGACCGGCCGATCCGTTTTGCCGATTTGAATATTGCGGGCTTACTGGCCTTTTTGCCCGTGGAGCCGGACAGTCGGCCGATCCTGGTGCTTGGCACCGGCGAATGCAATCCGCCGGCCTATCTGCTGGGGCGCTCGCTCGAGCGTCTCGGTTATCGCGTGACTGTCCAGGCCACCACACGCTCGCCCATTTTTCCAGAGGGCGCCATCGCGACAAGAATTCAATTCACCGACAACTATCAGGATGATATCGATAATTTCCTTTACAACGTCAATGCGGATGGCTTTCGCTTGATCGTGGTATGCCACGAAACCCCGCTAGTACCGGGCAATCCGCATCGCGGCCTGGATTTTATCGGCTTCATGAAACAGCTGAATGCGGTCGGCGCGCAATTTTCCTATCGGAACAAAAATGCACAGCTTCATTTTTATCGACCTTGACGACACGCTGTTTCAGACGCTGCGCAAATGCGAGCCGCTGGCGGATCGAAGCGCGCTGCAGCCGCGCGCCTATCTCAAGGACGGCTCGCCGCTATCGTACGCCACGCCCAAGCAGGCATGGCTATGGCAGTGGCTTTCAGGCGCCGGCCGCATGATTCCGGTCACGGCGAGGGATTCTGATGCGTTTGCCAGGGTCGATCTGCCCTTTACCGAGGAAGCGGTTCTGAATCACGGAGCCGTCATCCTGGATAAAAACCGCCGGGTCGATCCGGAATGGCAAGACTGCATGGCCGATGTCCTGCCGGCCTATCACCACGATCTTTTTGATCTTTGGGAGCAGGTTCATTGCCATGCGCGCCATGATCCGGCGCTGAATCCGCGATTGGTCAAGGATTTCGGCGTCACCTGGTATGGCGTTGTCAAGCACGCGGCGGCGGATGAGGCGGCACTGGACAGGCTGCTGAATGCAGTGATCAGGCCGCATGAATCCGTGTTGTCGGGCCGGCTTTACTATCATCTCAACGGCAATAATCTGGCCATCCTTCCCGATGTGGTAGGGAAAGCTCGGGCGGTCGGCTTTTTAAAGGCCCGCTATGCGGACCTGCACGGGCCGATATTGACCATCGGCATGGGCGACAGCAAAACCGACCTGCCCTTCATGTCGCTCTGCGATTACGCCATGATTCCCAAGGGTACACAGTTAGGGATGCTCTTTCATGAGGCCTGATTATTTTTCCGGCAGCTATCCTTCGGAGGATGTGCGCTTTTTGCTGAAGCCCATTCGCATCGAAAACACGCCGGTCAAGGTGAAGGAAGCCCTGATTCAGGCCGGTAAAAAGCATTATTCGCAGATGCTCACCCATGAAAAACGGCCCTCCCAGGATTATCTGGACCTTTTCAGCCGCGCGCTGGCCGACAACCGGGCATTGATGGCCAGACACGCGCTGATCCTGGCTAAACGGATTATCGAGACGCGCCCGAACGGCATTACCCTGGTTTCCCTGATGCGCGCGGGCACGCCTGTCGGCGTTTTATTGAAGCGCATGCTCGGGCGGTATTTTGGCATCGATGCCGATCATTATTCGATTTCGATCATGCGCGACGCAGGCATTGATGAAAATGCGCTGCGTCATATTCTTGCGCATCATGCGCCGGATTCGCTCGTATTCGTCGACGGCTGGACCGGCAAGGGCGTTATTTCCAGGCAGCTGGAGATCAGCCTGGAGCGCTTCGCGGACAAGCATGGAATTGTCGTTCCGCCCGAGCTTTACGTGCTGTCCGATCTTGCCGGCACCGCTTTCGCGTCGGCATCGGCGGAAGACTATCTGATTCCGTCCAGTATTCTTAACGCGACCGTGTCGGGCCTGGTCAGCCGGTCCGTGATCGACAAGGCGCAATTGCTTGAGACGGACTATCACGGCTGTCATTTCTACCGGGATTATGCCGATGCCGACCTGTCCAGGGATTTTGTTGACTCGATCATGAGCGCTGCCGATGAAATCATGACGCAGCCGGCGTCGCCCCGTTTCGATCCCGAGCTGCGCCTGTCCGGCGAGGCGGTGCCCACGGAGGTCCTGAGGGAACAATCCCGCCGGTTTCTTGGCTGGATTCGCGACAGTTACGGCGTTGCCGACCAGAATCTGATTAAACCCGGCATCGGCGAATCGACCCGAGTTTTTCTAAGGCGGGAGGCGGATCTGCTGCTGGTGAAGGAGCGCGGGGATTGTGCCGTCAAACATTTGATTTATCTGGCCGAGACAAAGAACAGACCGGTAAAGGCCTGCCCGGATCTGCCTTATCGAGCTGTCGCTTTAATTAAGGAACTGACATGACAATAACAAGAAGATCCTTGCATCAGCATTTGACGGAAAAGCCTTCGGGCTGGGCGCTGGGGGCGCCTTTATACGTACCGGCGATGCATCCTGACCTGCTGAAAATCGCCAATGCGGAGAAGATTTCGTTTATCAGAACCATGATAATCTGCACCGAGGATGCCGTTGCCGACAGAGATGTCGAGTTGTCGATTCGAAACCTGCGCAATTTTTTGCCGCTTATCAGTTCAATTGCCGACAAACGCCGGTTTATCCGGCCCAGAAATCCGGACGTACTGAAGCGCATTCTGGACTTGCCGGGCATCCATAAGATCGATGGCTTTGTGTTGCCCAAGTTTAATCAGGCTAACCGCGACCAGTACCTGGAAGCGCTGCGAGGCTCCCGGTTTCTGATCATGCCGACCCTGGAAACGGCCGACGTTTTCGACTCCGGCGCCATGCGCGAACTTGCCGTGTCGCTGGCCGAAGACGCCATGAAATCCCAAATCCTCCTGATCCGGATCGGCGGCAACGATTTATTGAATTTATTGGGATTGCGCCGCCCCCGGGGCATCACCCTGTACGAAACACCGTTGTCCGGCGTTATCAGTCAGCTCGTCACAACCTACAAGCCGCTCGGCTTTTCGCTCTCGGCACCCGTGTATGAATACCTGAGCGATAAAGAGACGCTGGACCGGGAGATCCGTCTGGACATGGCGCACGGACTGGTGGGCAAAACCGCGATTCATCCGGAGCAAATACCGATGATAGAAAAGCATTATTCGGTTTCCTGCCAGGACCATGAGATGGCCTTGTCCATCCTGAACCGCGATATGCCGGCCGTGTTCAGGATGCATGACGCCATGTGCGAGGTCTCCACCCATTCGAACTGGGCGCGGCAAGTTCTGCAGCGCTATCATTGTTATGGCCTGGATCAGGCGGCCATGGACATCGGTTACCTGTCGCCCACTTCTTCCTATGCCTGATTTCTAAAAACACGTATGGATTAGCCATGAACGCGCGCAAAGATCTCGTCTCCGGACAAAATATCACCCTGGCGCATCATGACCTGCATGTCATGATCATTCCCGCTCAAATGCCGCCTGACCTGGCATTGGACACCAGTGCCTTTCTGTTGAATGAAACGGAAAAGGTGGACTCGGACAAGGATTTCGTGTTTTTCAACCAGCCATCCAGGCTGGATCAGGGCATCGAGCTGGACTGCAACAGCCATAAGCTGACGCTGCATCTGGACCGCGTAGAGGCTCAGATCAATAAAATCGTCTTCACCTCGACTATTTTTCAGGGCAACCTCAAAGGGCTGGCTTTCAGGGATGTGAAAAAAATCACCGTGCTGGTCAAGGATTTTCTGTCGGGGATCGAACTGGTTTCGTTTGCACTGGATACCTCGTCATTTTCAGAAACGGCGCTGATCTTCGCGGAACTGTACCGGCATCAGGGGAATTGGAAATTCCGGGCCATCGGCGCGGGCTTCGTGGGCGGACTGGAGCCCTTGGCCAAACATTACGGCGTCGATGTCGGGGAAGGGGAGAGTAGCACCCCGTCGCCGATTCAACCCGCATCCCCGCCAAAGCCGATCAATCTGAGCAAGGTGACGCTGGAGAAAAAAGGGCAATCCATTTCCCTCGATAAAAAGCCCCAAGGCCAGCTGGGAAAAATCCACGTCAATCTAAACTGGAATAACACACCGACCAAATCCCCCGGCTTTTTCTCCCGGTCCAAGGGCGGCATCGATCTTGACCTGGGCTGCCTGTTCGAGTTTCAGGACGGCTCGATCGGCGGCATTCAGGCATTGGGAAACTGCTTCGGAAATTTTCACCAGTTTCCCTATATCGAGCTGGATCAGGATGACCGCAGCGGCACGTCGGTAACCGGCGAAAACCTGGCCATCAACGGCGATTGCTGGCATTTATTCCGGCGTGTTCTGATTTTCGCCTTCATTTACGAAGGTATTCCGAACTGGTCGCATGCCGATGCCGTGATTACGATAAAAAACAGCGGGCAGGCGGATATCGAAGTCAGGCTGGACAGCCACCGGAATGACCAGATGATGTGCGCCATCGCCATGCTGGAGAATATCGAAAACAGGGTGGTGATCACCAAACTGGTTGACTATTTCAACGGACACCGGGCTTTGGATGCCGCTTACGGCTGGGGATTGAATTATGCCACCGGATCCAAATAATTAATTTTTAACAGAAGGAAAAATACCATGAGCTTTGAAAGTTTTTTAACCTCACTCAAAAACAAGGCTTCGGAACTGAAAACCGAGGCGCTTAAATTCAAGAACAAGGACTTCCTGAATGCCACCATGGCCGGCTCCGCGTTGGTGGCCATGGCCGACGGCGTGATCACCCCGGAAGAAAAACAAAAAATGATCAAATTCATCGAAGCGCATGATGCGCTTTCCATCTTCACCACGATAGATGTCGTCAATGCCTTTCAGACGTATGTCAGCCAGTTGCAGTTTGACAGGGATATCGGGGAAGCCAAGGCCTTCGAAGCCCTCAAAAAAATGGAAAGCAACGCGGCGGCGGCAAGACTGATTCTGCGCATGGTGATCAGCATAGCCGGGTCGGACGGCGAGTTTGATGACTATGAGAAAAAAATGGCAGTCAGGATAGCGAAAGAATTGTCACTGGACCCGGCCGAATTTGAATTGAAGTAGCCTTTTCAGGACGTATAAAAGAGGCCGGCCCGGCAGGTAGCTGTTGGAAGGCATTATGATTTAAAAAATCAGCCCAGCTACCTGGCCGGACGCAATGACGAAGAAAGCAGCGGCGCAAGTATGCCAATTATTCAATGGCGCGAAAAAACGCGATTCTTGACGGATGAAGGCCGCTGTTTTTATCGATGGCCGGCGCTAAACCGGAAAAGTGACTCAAGCCAAAAACACCACGAACGACTGCATGTGTAAAAGCCTGGGTTTGATCTGGCATCAATGAAACCAGGTTCAGACTGATGCCGGCATCTCCTGAGGATTAAAAAAATGAATAGCGCTATGTGCCAATAAGAGGCGCAAGAATTTCGAGGGAATGGCAGGTAAAAGCCAGAGAGCAGTCGTTCAACGTAAAGCTAACCGGGCGCGGTCCGGAAAGCTGAAAAAACAAAACCGCATTATAACCGCGCTCCGGTTGAGTACAAAGTTAGGCCAATGTTGGAAGTTTGTAGGGTGCGTACCCTACCTAGCTTCACGGCTTCAGCTCGACAAACGTACCGTCTGGAACTGTCCGCCACAACTCCTCCATTTCTCTATCGGTAACGGCTACACAGCCAAGCGTCCAGTCAGCCAACCGGTGCAGCTTGCCAATCCAACCAATACCGTTCCGAAGACCATGGATCATGATGTCCCTGCCCGGAGACATACCTTCCTTACGGGCTGTTTCAGCGTCCGCTTGACTTGGATACGAAATATGCAAAGCGCGGAAGTATCCACTGTCGGCTTTTCGGTAATTGATCGTGTACCGCCCTTCAGGGGTCTTTTTGTCGCCCTCTCTACGTTTTGGACCAACAGGCTCCCGACCTAGAGCTACTTTGTAGGTCTTCAGCGGCTTACCTTGGCTATATACCGTAAGCTCACGCTTGGACTTCTCCACGACGATCAAGTCTGCCCGTACGTCATTCGGAAGTGGATTGTCTAGATGATTTGCCCATCCAATCGCTACGCTTAACGACACTAGCAGCACGGTCAACAATGTGAAATACCGTTTCATTCTGCTCCTTTTTCAGTTTGCAGGGTACGCACCGCGCACCCTACCGGGCTCAAAGTGGTCGTTAGGCAATCACTATCTCCAAATTTTCAATCAAATCAGAAATAATAGCATTGCCACCAATGCGCGATTCAAAGAAAATTTGGTTCTTGTCACCGACCTTAATCTGAAATTTATCTGCCAAATTGGCTGAAGCTCTCTGGTTAATGGAGAGGGATTTAAAACGTCCGATATGAAATTTTCCTCCAGAACACTCGGCAAATTCATTTTTAAGACGTCCAATCCAGCCGCTAGTATCAAAATGATATTTAACAAGAAAAACCGTGGGAAACACCTGGTGCTCTTCGATAGGAAGGGTTGTGTGGGCCTGGCATTCCTCTCCGATCCGATAACTTATCTCAGAAGCGTTCAATCTCTTTATGGACTCTTCTAGAGAATCCGTGGCCTTAAATGCAATACCACTGAAACCTCTGAATGCCGTACCTTCAATTCCAAATCTGACTCTAAAATTTATGAATTCGATATTTATATCACCAAAATTCACACCAATGCTGGTGTACTCATCTTTTTTCATTAAAGGCCATGCAAAAGGCAAACCTAGCCGTTCCGCTACATTATTGGCAACTTTCAAAGGGTCACCGACTTCATCATAAGATGATCTATTTCAAACATTTTGTATTTATCCTATTTACCTCGGTCAACGAGT
>CAYPJI010000039.1:0-6627 GCA_964411045.1 uncultured Methylobacter sp.
CGAAATTGAGGACGTTGCTGTTGACCTTGCCGGTCAGCAGCATGGAGGCGACTTCCAGCGCGGTAATCGCCCACAGCAGCATTCTGACCAGGGTGATGATAGCTGCAAAAATCAGTATAAAGAAAATCCGTTTCCAGGTGCCGAGCTTTTTCAGGTTTTCGTTGATTTGCTCTTGCATGATCAGCATTAGCCCCGGTTCATGATGTCACGCAAGTCCAATGCTGCCGCATTGGCGCGCGCAATATAGGTTGCCAGGGACAATGAATAGTTTGCAAACAGGCCATAGCCACTGCCATTCAAAACCATCGGACTCAGGATAGGGGCCAGTGCGTTTTCAAAGGATTTGATCATAATATCGACCGTATTCATGGCGCGTTTATCCAGCAGAATATCATGAAAGTCATGCTTGATGGCCCGGAGAATATGCAGCAGGGCCCAGCTGGCGCCGCGGGCTTCGTAGAAAACGTTATCGATCTCCAGCCATGGCGTTTGGGCGACAATCGGCACGGTTTTGGTTTCACGGGCCTCGCCTGTAACGCCTATTCCAGCAGCGCCCGGTTCAAGCACTGCCAAGCCGGGTATGATTTCCGCGCCGGCCACGCTGGCGCTCAGGCGCGTGGACAAACCGCCCAGACGCTTGATCACCACTTCCACGTATTGCGCCAGGTTGTCGGCTCGGGCATAGAACTGCCCGCGCTTCACGGGACCGCCGTATTTTTGCAGGCGCAACATATACTTATGCAGCGCCTCAATGCCTTTTTCATATTCCGCTTCCGTTGACGGCAACGCCCACGAATTGTGTTCGTAGTAGAAGTAAGGCTCCGCGACGGCTAGATCGGCATCTTCGGCCGATTGCGATTGATCTCGGGCAAAATGGTTTCTTAATGCCGATGTGGCATCGCGCAACATGACCAGTGCGCCAAATTCCCAGCTGGAAATGTTATCCAGCAATACGCCGGGAGGCGCAACGTCATTGGTGATATAGCCGCCGGATTTATGCAGCAGGACATCGGCGATGTGAGCCAATGTGTTGGCGTAGGTATAGCCTAAAGGCATTTCAGTAGTATTGGTTTCTTTTGCCCTTTCCAGCGCTTCTTCCTGTACATTGAACTGATCCGGTTCACTTCCCCACCAGGCACCCAGGATGAATAGAACAACTAGTATCACCAGGACTAATACGCCGAAGCCCCAGAGTATTCCTTTAGATTTTACATCTTGCAGTGTATCGCTTGCCGCCATTTTTCAGGTGTCCCGTAAAGATAGAGTGTCTGCGTGATAAAACAGATTACTTTGTCTACTAAAATTAGCCCACATGGTAGCAGATTTTTAAAATATTTGCTGACCAAGCAATGGTCCATTATGATTTTTTTTTGGCTCTCGGATGGGCTTTATCGTAGACTTCAGCCAGATGCTGGAAATCCAGATGCGTATAGATCTGTGTCGTACTGATATTGCTGTGTCCGAGCAGTTCCTGCACGGCTCTCAGGTCCTGGCTGGATTCGAGCAGATGGCTGGCAAAAGAATGCCGGAGCATATGCGGATGCAGGTGTTCGGCGATGCCTTTTTTCCGGCACCACTGCACCAGCCTTAACTGAATGCTGCGCGGGCCCAGTCTCGTGCCCCGACTGGAAACGAATAATGCGGACTCGGCGGCGACAGCCATCTTTAAACGCTGAGCCAGCCAGTTCTCAAGCGCGCTGACGGCCTTGCCGCCGATAGGCAGCAGCCTCGATTTTCCGCCTTTACCGGAGCGCACGACCAGCGAGCGGTCGGGCAGATCAATGTCGGCCAGGTTCAGGGCGGCCAATTCGCTCAGGCGCAGGCCGGAAGAATAGAATAATTCGAACATGGCCAGATCACGTATTTCCAGAACTGAACTGGTTCCCGCTTCCAGCAGGCCGCTGATCTGGTCCACATCCAGCGTCTTGGGCAATTTTCTGCTTTGTTTGGGCGCTTTGACATACTGGGCCGGATTGCTTTCGGCCAGACGTTTCTTCAACAGGAAGTTATAAAAACTGCGGATTGCCGACAGTTCGCGCTGCAGGCTCTTACTGCTGATGCCCTGACGGTGCCGACCGGCGATGTGCGCTCTGATATCGCTTTGCTTGAGATCGATCCAATGATCGATAGCTTTGCTCTTGCAATAGCGGATCAAATGTCCGATATCCCGGCGGTAGCTTTTTATCGTGTGTTCGGAGGCGCGCGCCTCAACCTGGAGCTGGTCGAAAAAGGCCGTTAACGCGCGCTCGGCATCGGTACGCATAAAAATCAGGCGGCAAGCAGTGAAATAAGCCGGGTGCCGATGATTTCACTCATTTGAGTCAGAAACAGGTTGCCCATGCTGTAATGAAACCGGTTCTCTTCCCGGCTGCCGATGGCCACGATACCTTCGAGCTCGGTAAAGACCATGGGAATGATAGCGCAGGATTTGACGTCCGGCGCAGCCTCGCCGAACAGCACTTTAGCCTGCGCCAGTGTCGGACGGCCGCATTTGGGTTGATTGGCGGCCAGTTCCTTTGTGAAGGGTTTCAAGTCTACGCTGCCCGGTGCGATGAACAGATTGGCAATCGACGCGTCCGGCTTGTGCTTAATGATGCGAATCGCGACAAAATCGGTCAGAAAATAGTCGGACAAGACCATCTCAAGATTGGCGATGGCTTCCTCCAGCGTGGATGCATCCAGCAAAGCCAGGGTAAGCTTGTGCATGCGGCTGATGGATGTGTCGTTGTCTCTGGCGATCTCAATGAGCGCCTTAAGTTGGTTTTCCTGCTCCCGATGTTTGTTTCTGTACAGCTCCAGCTGTTTTGCAATCAGCGATACGGCATTGCCGCAGGGGTGCGGGATGCGCATTTTTTCCAGCAGCTGCAGATGGTCGCTAAAAAATTCCGCAGGTATTGTGCAACCTGAGCCGCCGTCAGCTCCGGTTTTTGCTGTACGGTCATAACGCCAGTGTTCCATCGAAAACGGTGACGGCCGGCCCTGTCATGAATACAGGCTCTCCGCGGCCTGACCAGCTTATTTTCAGCTCGCCGCCCGGCAGTTCCACGAACGCATCATGATCCAGCAGGTTGTGCTCGATGCCGATTACCACGGCGGCACAAGCGCCGCTGCCGCAGGCCAGCGTCTCGCCGGTGCCGCGCTCGAAAACGCGCAGCTTGATATGCTGGCGGTCAACCACCTGCATAAAACCGATATTGGCGCGCTCAGGAAAGACCGGGTGGCGCTCCAGTTCACTGCCCAATTCAGCTACCGGCGCTGTTTTTAGGTCGTTGACTTGCAGAACGGCATGCGGATTGCCCATCGAGACAGCGCCAAACGCTCTTTCAGTGCCGTTTACCGCTACGGTGTAATATCTGGATTCCTCCTCGACAAGCATAGGGATTTCGTCGGGTGCATGCCGGGGCACGCCCATATTGACCGTAACAAGATCATCTTCATCAAGATGCAGCAGCAGCTGGCCCGAATTGGTATCAACGCGTATCTCGTCCTTATCGGTCAACTGTTTGTCGCGGACGAAACGGGCAAAACAGCGCGCGCCATTGCCGCACTGGGCGACTTCGCTGCCGTCGGCATTAAAAATCCGGTACTTGAAGTCGGCATTGGCGCTCGCCGGTTTTTCGACCAAAAGCAGCTGGTCGAAGCCGATGCCGAAGTGCCGGTCTGACAGTTGCCTGATCTGCTCTGCGTTTAAGGCGACGTATTGATTGATGGCGTCAATGACGACAAAGTCATTGCCGAGGCCGTGCATTTTAGTGAAATTGATCATTTATGTACTTCAAGGGATAGAGTGAAAATGAGTTGGTTTCCGGCGCCGATGGCTCATGGCAGCAGTTGCTCTCCGGCCCAAAGCTGGGCGATCGTTTCCCTTGCCCTGATCAAGTGCAGATCGCTTCCGTCGACCATCAGCTCGGCGACACGCGGTCTGGAGTTGTAATTCGAGCTCATGGAGAAGCCGTAAGCGCCCGATGACCGTATCGCCAATAAGTCGCCCTGGGCGATTCTAAGCGTGCGTTCCTTGCCCAGGAAATCACCTGTTTCGCAGACCGGGCCGACGATGTCCCAGCGCATCTCCGGCGCCTGGCTTTGCTTTTTGACCGGGATGATCTCTTGCCACGCGCTGTATAAAGAAGGGCGCACCAGGTCGTTCATGGCCGCATCGACGATGGCGAAGTTTTTGTGGGCTGTCGGTTTGAGATATTCAACCTGGGTGACCAGAATACCGGCATTGCCGACGATGGCGCGGCCGGGCTCCACCAGGATTTCAAAATCGTTGGCGCCCAGACGCTCCAGCACAGCCCCGATGTAGCCGGACGGCTCGGGCGGCTGTTCGTCCTTATAACGAATGCCGAGCCCGCCGCCCAGATCCAGATGATGCAGAGCAATGCCTTCGGCTTTGAGGGATGACACCAGATTCAGCACGCGGTCCAGTGCATCCAGGAAAGGCCGGGTCTCGGTCAGTTGCGAGCCGATATGGCAATCGATGCCAACCACGTTGATATAAGGCAAAGCCGCGGCGCGACGGTATTCGCTCAAGGCCTGCTCGATGTCGATGCCGAATTTGTTTTCTTTAAGACCGGTCGAGATATAAGGATGGGTTTTGGCATCGACGTCGGGATTGACCCGGAAAGACACCGGCGCAATAACGCCCATCTGCCCTGCAAGCCGATTAATCCGGTCCAGTTCGCCGCTGACTTCAACATTAAAACAGCGTATGCCGACTTTCAATGCGGCCAGAATTTCATCTTCGCGTTTGCCGACGCCCGAAAACACGATTTTTCCGGGATCGCCGCCGGCGGCAAGAACGCGCTCCATTTCACCCAGCGAGACAATATCGAAGCCCGATCCCAGGCGGGCCAGCAAATTGAGAATAGCGATATTGGAGTTGGCTTTGACGGCATAGCAGATCAGATGCGGCTGGTCGCCAAAAGCCCGATCAAAGGCGTGCCAATGCCGTTCCAATGTGGCTCTGGAATAAATGTAACAGGGACTGCCATATTTATAGACGATATCCTGCACTGCCACATCTTCGGCGAATAGCTCGTCATTTCGATAATTGAAATAGTCCATGTTATTTGTCTTTTTCCGGTTTTACATGAATGGGTGGCTGTTGGTCCGGCAAATAAAGCGGACCCGGTTGTCCGCAACCTGCAGCAACTGAGCTTAGCAGTAATAATAGTAGTAATTTATAGATTTTCATGAAGCATAATAAATATAGTCAGCCGCCATGTGATACTCAGGACGCATGGTCAAAAACAGCTCACATAATAAGCCGAATTGTAATAAAAGACATACAGCTTTATGGATTTGCCCGATTGTGTCCTGTAGCGAATGCCGGCAGGGGGTAAAGTCAACTTTTAAAATCATAAGGAAATCGTGATTTTAACTGAAACTAAAGGACTGTTGAACTTTAAAAAACAACCGTGGAATTGAATACGAAATGAATCCGGATTGGGTAGTCTGAAGTAGCCGCGTTTGAGCCTTTGCCATGTCGATGTCGTTAATTCTGCACGCTTCCGGCATGTGCGCTATTATCTGGTCAGATCATCATTCGCCCATTTAAGCAGGACAGCCAGGCGTTATTAATGCCTGATGCGATCAAATAACACCAAGGTCTGTCTTTGAAAAATAAAGTGTGGAAACGTGGTAGGTAAATTATGAACTGGCAGATTATTTCAGAACACATCGCGGCGGCAACGGGACAGGCTTTTACGGTCGCGTCATCGCAAGCCGTTAGCGGTGGCGACATCAATTCAGCCTATCGGCTGAAAGGGCTTGATAAAACCTATTTCGTGAAGCTCAACCGCGCTGATCTGGCCGCTATGTTTGAAGCCGAATTCGAAGGACTCAAGGAACTGGCATCAACTCAAGCCCTGCGCGTACCTACGGCCATCACTGCCGGCAGCACGGCAAATCATGCCTTTCTGGTGCTCGAAAACATTGACTTCGGCCCATCGAGCAAGACGTCCGAGCGTCTGTTGGGGCGGCAGCTTGCGAGCCTGCATGCCGTAAAACAGCCGTATTTCGGCTGGCATCGCGACAATACGATCGGCAGCACGCGGCAGCCAAACGGTCAGTATAGTGACTGGCTGAGTTTCTGGCGCGAGCAGCGCCTGGGCTTTCAGTTGAAACTGGCGGCATCGAACGGTTACGGCGGACGGCTGCAAGCGACTTATGGGCCGGTAATGCGGCCGTGGACAGACAAGGGCTTCCGGTGATTTTCGATCCGGCCTGTTACTACGGCGACCGGGAGGCCGACCTGGCCATGACCGAGCTGTTCGGCGGATTCGGCCGCGATTTCTATGCTGCCTACCAGGAAGCCAGGCCTTTGGATGAAGGCTACAGCGTCAGGAAGACGCTGTACAATCTGTACCACATCCTAAACCACCTGAATCTGTTCGGCGGCGGGTATCTACGGCAGGCCGAAAGCATGATGGCCATGCTGCAGGCGGAGCTGGGATAGCAGGCCGGGCAGAGCAAGAATTAGCGGATACAGCTGACAGCGTTATTTAGCACGAAGAAAAATCATAATAAAACTTCGTGTTCTTCGTGATTAAATTTCTTATATCGAACATCTTCACCGCCACGGACATTTGCCTGTCGGTGCTGCTCCAGAATACCCCGGAAAAC
>CAYPJI010000039.1:6637-13455 GCA_964411045.1 uncultured Methylobacter sp.
TGGGCGCGGATGCAGCCGATGATGCAGCCGCGATAGCCAGAAGCGCAGCGCTGCGGCTCTGAGCATGAGCGGCCAGTGTTGCCATTCCTTCGGTTCCAGCGGGCGCAGCGTTTCATAGGCCGATAGCAGGCTCGTGATTTTTTCAAGATTAACGATGCCGTTATCGCAACACCAATCATTGGCCGTGATCGCGATATCGAGCAGCAGCGCGTCGGTGCAGGCGCTGTAGAAATCCAGCAGGCCGCTGAGCCGCCCGTCCATGAACAGGACATTGTCCCTGAACAGATCGGCATGAATAACGCCGCGCGGCAGAAGATCCGTGCTGTTTTGGAACTGAATGCGCAATTCGCCGTCAATCAGGGCCCGGTCCGCCGGACATAAGGATGGGCCGATTTCCGCGGACACGCTCCGGCACCAGTCCAGTCCCCGGCTGTTCTTGATCGGAAACGCGTAGTCTTGCGCAGCGCAATGCAAGCGCGCCAGATGCAGGCCGATCTGACGGCAATGCGCAATCGACGGCGAGGCGATTGCGGCGCCGGCCAGGCGGGTGAACAGCGCGGCCGGCTTACCGTTCAGAGAAGGCAACGGATTGGCTTGCCGATCGGGCAAAGGGCGAGGACAAGCGATTTCGCTTCTGCCCAGATGCATCATTAAATCCATGAAGGGCGGCAGATCGTCGGCCGCCAGCGACTCGAACAAAGTCAGGACGAAACGGCCCTGCGTGGTCGTGACAAAATAGTTAGTGTTTTCTATCCCGTCTTTAATCCCCTCAAAACCGGTGACTTTGCCAAGACTGTAAGTGCTGAAGAATTGTTCGAGCTGCAGGCGGTTTACAGGCGTATAAACAGACACCGGTTATACTTTTACCATTCCAGGATTTTCCACATATTGATGTTGCTTTCCCTGTTCGCGTCATCACGGCGCACATCCATCACGCCGTCATTGTTCTTATCAATGAAATAATAAGGCGGGCCGATATCCGGTATCACTTTGATCATATAAAGTTTGCCGGCCCGGCGATATTCTTGTATGGTCTGCTTGCCCTTGCGGATAATGGTGATATCGGGTTCCATCTCTTCGCCGCTTTGCACGGGCATGGGCGGTTCGGGCGCCTCCGGCACGGCCTCGAGTTGGGGCGGCCTCTCATCGACGGCGAATGCCGGAAAGGCAATAAGGCTAAGTAATATAAAACGGCGCATGGTCGTGCCTCATCAGGAATAAAAACTGGCGTTATCTTATTACAGTTTGGGGCGGCTTGCTTGATTAAAAACAGGATTGGGCATGAGCTAAATCAATCATCAGCGCATTGATTCGCTATAATGCCGTAAAAAAAAGCCGCGCCTTTCGGCAGGCGCAGTGGCATAACATAAGGTTCATTTTTAATCTGCGGCTCAGGCAGATAATTTGGGGGATAGTGATGGCTGATAATAACGAGAAACATAAAATAGTGATTGTGGGGGGCGGAGCGGCCGGTCTTGAGCTCGCTACCAGTTTGGGCAATAAATTGGGCAAAAGAGGCCTGGCGGAAGTCATGCTGCTGGATGCTTCATCGACGCATATCTGGAAACCGCTGCTGCACGAGGTAGCCGCCGGCACGCTGGGCGAAACCGAAGAAGTCGAATATCTGAACCAGGCGCATCGCAATCATTTTCGCTTCAGGCTGGGCCGGATGGAGGGGCTTGACCGCAAGAAGAAGGAAATCTACGTCAGCCCAGCCCTGGGCGATAACGGCGAGGAGCTGATCCCACGGCGTACTTTCAGCTATGACACATTGGTCATGTCGATCGGCAGCGTCAGCAATACGTTCAACATCAAAGGCGTGGCCGAACACTGCATGTTTCTGGATACGACTTCGCAGGCATACAAGTTCCAGAAACAACTCGTTAAAGCTTATATGAAGAGCCATGCCAGCATCAACACCGCTGCCGATAAGCCGCTGTCGATCGCCATCGTCGGCGCCGGGGGCACCGGAGTTGAACTGTCGGCCCAACTGCATGAAGTCACCGATCTGCTGGCTGTCTATGGGCTGGATGAGTCCAGCAACGTGAAGCTGACCATCATCGAGGCCGCGACCCAGCTGCTGCCGGCCTTGCCGAGCAAACTGGCGACTGCCACACAACAGCAATTGGTCAAGTTGGGCATCGATCTGAAAATGGGCCGCCGCGTGGTCGAGGTAACCAAGGAAGGCATCAAGACTCATGACGGGGAAATGATCGAAGCCGACCTTAAAGTCTGGGCTGCCGGCATTAAAGCGCCGGACTGGATGAAGCAACTGGACGGCTTGGAAACCAATCACATCAATCAGTTGGTGGTTGATCAAACCCTGAAAACCAGCGATGACGATATTTTCGCGATGGGCGATTGCGCGGCCTGTCCCTGGCCAGAGCATGATGAAAATGTCCCGCCTCGCGCGCAGGCAGCCCATCAGCAGGCGTCGACGCTATACAAAACCACTCTCAACCGGCTGAATGGCCGCGCGCCGGTCAAGTATGTTTATCGTGATTACGGCTCGCTCGTTTCATTGGGCAAATACACCACGGTCGGCAATCTGATGGGCAATTTGATGGGCACGGTCAGCATTGGCGGCTTTATCGCGCGCGTGGTTTATCTGTCCTTATATAAAATGCACCAGGTGGCGATACACGGCTATTTCAGAACGGCGATGCTGACGCTCTCCAATCTGTTCAGACGCAGCGCCCACGCAAAAATAAAAATGCACTAAGCGCCTTATTTTTAAATTTATCAGAAATTATCATGCTAGAAATTGAATACGAGTTCCGCGAACAGGATTTAATCCATTTTAATGAGTTACGGTTGTCGAAGTCCGGGGAGATGCAGAAAAATATCAGAAAGCACCGGCTGATCGTGCCCGCCATCATGACGCTGCTGGCGTTTTTTAATTATGCCTATTATCAGGACAGAATGTCGGCCGGCTATGTGTTGCTTTTTGCCCTCCTTTGGGCGATTTTTGCGCCGAAAATCATGATATGGGACATGCGCCGGCAAATATTGACTAATTATACCGACAAGGAAAAGGTCAATATGTTCGGCACTTATACCTTGGCCATCGATCCGGCCAATCCCAAATACCTGCTGGAGAAATCGCCCAGCGGCAAGCACAAAATGGCGTGGGAGGATCTGGTGCGCGTTGAATACGGCGACCGCTATGTCTATATCTATATCGATTTGAATACGGCCCTGGTGATTCCCGTCGAAACGATCAAAAAAGGCAACCTGGAACAATTCGCCGAGCAGGCCGAAAAAATGATTGAGAGAGCTGCTTAAATAGTTAAATAAGTCAGGCTGGGTTTTATACCGCTGATCGACGGTATAAAACCGCTGTTCCTTCATTCATATATTTATTCCGCGGCCTGAAACGAAAGGTTTGCGGAATTTGTTTTTTATGCGGCTATCCGAGCCGATTTTAACGCTGTACGTTCATGTTGAATTTTAGAAATATATCGTTGCGCCGGGGCGCCCGGGTCTTGTTTGCCGACACCTCGTTCACTATCCACAAAGGCCAGAAAGTCGGGGTCACAGGCGCCAACGGCGTCGGCAAGTCCAGCCTGTTTGCGCTGCTTCGGAACGAGCTGCACCTGGATGAAGGCGATTTTTCCATGCCGCCGGGCCTGGAAATCGCGCATGTGGCGCAGGAAACGCCTGCCGTCGGCTGCTCGGCCATCGATTACGTCATCGACGGCGACCGCGAATTAAGACGCCTGCAGCAGCAACTGGCCGCCGCCGAACAGGCCGACGACGGCTTGAAGCAGGCGCAACTGCACGCGACGCTGGACACGATCGGCGGCTATTCGGCCCAGGCGCGGGCCTCGCGGTTGATGAGCGGATTGGGCTTCATGCCTGAGCAGGAGCAGAACCCGGTCAGTTCGTTTTCGGGCGGCTGGCGCATGCGGCTCAACCTGGCCCAGGCCCTGATGTGCCGGTCCGACGTCCTGCTGCTTGACGAGCCCACCAACCACTTGGACCTGGACGCCGTGATCTGGCTGCAGGACTGGCTGAGCAAATACCCCGGCACGCTGCTGCTGATCTCGCATGACCGCGATTTCCTCGACGCCATCACCGACCATATCGTGCATATCGAGCAGAACAAGGCCGAAATCTATACCGGCAATTATTCGGCTTTTGAGCGAATGCGCGCCGAAAAGCTGGCTCAGCAACAGGCCGCCTATCTGAAGCAGCAGCGGGAAATTGCTCATATGCAAAGCTTCGTCGACCGCTTCAAGGCCCAAGCCACCAAAGCGCGCCAGGCGCAAAGCCGCATCAAGGCCCTGGAAAGAATGGAACTGATCGCGCAGGCGCACGTCGATTCGCCGTTCGATTTCAGTTTCCCTGCGCCCGGCAGGATGCCCAGTCCGTTATTGACGCTGGAGAAGGCCGACATCGGCTATGGCCAGAAACGCGTGATCGAACAGGCAAGCCTGTCGATATCGCCGGGCGACCGCATCGGTCTGCTGGGCCCGAACGGCGCCGGAAAATCCAGCCTGATCAAGGTGCTGGCCGGGACCATGCCGCCATTATCGGGAACGCGACGCGAAGCGGACGCGCTGAGGATCGGTTACTTCGCCCAGCACCAACTGGAACAATTGCGTCTGGATGAGAGTCCATTATGGCATCTGCAAAAACTGGACAATCAGGCTACTGAGAAGGATTTGCGCAATTTTCTGGGCGGGTTCGATTTTCAAGGCGACAAGGTGCTGGAACCGGTCAAGCCGTTCTCCGGCGGCGAAAAAGCGCGCCTGGTTCTGGCAATGCTGGTTTATCAAAACCCTAATCTATTGCTGCTCGATGAGCCGACCAACCATCTGGACCTGGAAATGCGCCATGCCTTGAGCGTGGCGTTGCAGGATTATGAAGGCGCCATCGTTGTCGTCTCCCATGACCGGCACTTGCTGCGCTCGGTTACCGATCAGTTGCTGCTGGTGGCCGACGGCAAGGCGCGGCCATTCGACGGCGATCTGGAGGACTACCGCCTCTGGCTGGCCGAACAGAAAAAAGGCGAGGAGAAGCTAGCGGCCGACGCCGCGCCGATGGTTTCGCGCAAAGATCAAAGAAAACTGGATGCGGAGCGCCGCCAGAAATTCAAGCCGCTGTACGATGCGCTGAAAAAAGCCGAGCAGGCGGTTGAAAAATACCATACAGAACAGCGCCAGCTGGAGCAACAACTGGCCGATCCCGCGATTTATGCCGATTCGGAAAAAGATCGCTTAAAGCAACTGATGGAACGCAAGGTGCAAGTCGACAAAGCCTTGGAGGACGCTGAAGCCGCCTGGATGGACGCCGAGGAAAAGTTGGAAGAGGCTAAATAAAATTCAACTTCCAGGACAAGAGCCGAAGAGCTGGAGGTTGCCGATTCAATAAATAGTGCCGAGGTTTAGCGCATATCGGGAAGGAAGATCATGTTCGAAATCATAAAGCTATTATTTGATATCTGCCTGTTCAAGAAAGGGCCCCAGCATTTGCCGTATTCGCCATCGCTGCTGTACAGCATGATAGGCACCTATGCTTTCGTCAACTTTCTGACGATCCATATCAACGTAGGCCGACTTTCTACATTGCTGGTGGTGACGATCTGCACATTGATCGTTGTTGGATTCAGCTGGATCATGCTGTATTTTGGGCACAGGCTGGCGCGATTTAACCAAACCACCTGTGCTTTATTGGGCACCGATGCGCTGCTCAGTTTCTTTGCCGTGCCCGGAATTTCCTCAATGGTGACCGGAGGCATGACTTTATTGGCATTTTCGGTCATGATAGTTCTGATGATCTGGCATTGGGTAATTACCGGCCATATTATCCGCAATGCGCTGGATCAGACACTGATGTTCGGCCTGATGCTGGCGTTTTTATACCTGTTCTCAATGTATCAGGTAATGGACTTGTTATTTCCCGACGCTACTGTCGTTGAATAGGAGAAATCATGGGAGACTATAAACATATACTGCTGGCGGCCGACTTTTCCATACATGGGGAGGACGTGGCCAGGAGAGCAAAAGATCTGGCTGACAAATATCAGGCAAAATTGAGTATTGTGCATGTCGTGGACAACTTGCCGCTGACCGACGCGGCGTATGGGCCGGTTATCCCGTTTGATCTGGACTTGACCGAAGAACTGATGGCGGCGGCAAAAGACAGATTGGCCAAATTGGCCAAAAGCCTGGGTATCGCCGAGGACCGCCAATGCATAGCGGTCGGCAGCCCGAAACTGGAAATCATCAGGGTTGCCGAGGAAAACCAGGCGGATCTGATCGTAGTCGGCTCGCACGGCCGGCACGGCCTGGCCCTGCTGCTTGGTTCGACGGCGAACGGCGTATTGCACCATGCGTACTGCGACGTATTGGCCGTGCGTTTGAAAAATGAGTGAGAGGGTTAACTGGGCGCACAGACTTACAATTAATAAAGCGCTCTTGTATTGTTATTAAGGTAGATATAAATGATTGGACAGATTGAAAGTTATGATTCCGAGGCAAAAACCGGGGTCATAAAAAACGATGAGGCATTGTTTGAATTTAATGCCGATGACTGGACTGCGGAAGCGTCGCCGGAGCCAGGCGATGATGTCACTTTTGACGCGAAAGGCAATGCCGCTGTCAACGTGAATCTGGTGGGGGCTTATCTGGCTAAGCCCGAGGCTGTCAAATACCGTTATGTGGCGGCTGTGTTGGCGCTGGTTTTAGGCGGCATCGGCGCCCACCGGCTCTATTTGGGCTATTACTGGATTGCTCTGGCCCAGTTGGCGCTGACTGTTTTAACGGTCGGTTTCGGTGTGGTCTGGGGATTTATCGAAGCGGTGCTGCTTTTTG
>CAYPJI010000040.1:0-13201 GCA_964411045.1 uncultured Methylobacter sp.
TGTTAAATATTCCAATTCCTGAACGGGTAGCAGGCTCGGATTTGATCGAAGCTTTATTTGCTGAAAAAAACACACCTCCCATACGCGTGTTTTTTTTTGGCGGAGAGCCTGGGGTCGGTGAGAAGGCTTGTCAGGCCATTAATCAGGCTAATGCAGGCTTACAGGCCGTAGGGTATTATTGTCCCGGTTTTGGCGCGATTGAAGAAATGAGCACCCGTGAAATTATTGATGAAATCAACCGGCATGAGGTTGATTTTCTGATTGTTTCTTTAGGCGCCAGGAAAGGGCAGGCCTGGATTGAGAGAAACAGGCATCAATTAAAGGTGCCGGTGATCAGTCATTTGGGAGCGGTCATTAATTTTTTTGCCGGCACGGTAAAGCGTGCGCCGGTCTGGATGCAGCGCGTCGGACTGGAATGGTTATGGCGTATTCTGGAAGAGCCCACATTATGGAAACGCTATTTTTTCGATGGTTTACGGTTTGCAAAATTACTCTTGAACAACGTGATTCCTTATGCCATCTGGATACGTTTAAATCAGAAAAAGTTAAATGAAAGCAACCCCGTTGTTATTAATACTGAAGAAGACGGGCATACGATTAAAATTTATTTGATCGGAACCTGCATTGATAAGACAATTGCCGCGTTAAGGCCGGTTTTTAAAGAATGTGTTTCAAAAAAGAAAAATATAACAATTGATTTACAGGCTGTGCCGATAATTGATGGGGCTTTTTTAGGACTTTGTCTGTTACTTTATAAGCATTTAAATCAACACGGATGCCAGTTGAATTTCCAGAATATTAATCAGCAAAATATCAGGATTTTTAAATGGAACTCGGCCCAGTATCTAATTCCACAACTTTAACGCTATAAAAATATAATGAATAAAGCGCTTGCCATCTGGAAATTTGATTATCGATATCTGGCGTTAATCAGCTTTGCTTTATTACTGTTATTGACTGCATTTGCCGGCGGATTACAGGAATTGCTTGTCCGTTGGGAAAAGCAGGAAGAGTACAGCCATAGCTATATGCTTCCGTTGATTACGCTGTATTTTATCTGGCAGCGCAGGAGTCTCATTCAACAATCCGATTTTTCGCCTTCCTGGGTGGGATTCGGCATTGTTCTGTTGGCGCTGGCCGTATTCATGGTAGGCGAGATCAGCGCGCTTTTTATACTGATTCAGTATGCCTTTATCGCCGTATTGATAGGCATTGCCTTGTCCATTATGGGCTGGCCGGCGATCAAGCCGGTCATCGTGCCTATTCTGCTACTGGTCTTTGCCATTCCGCTGCCGTATTTTCTTGAAGCCAGCCTTTCCGCCAATTTACAGCTGTTATCGTCAAAATTGGGCGTGTCTTTTATCCGCTGGTGCCAGATTCCGGTTTATCTGGAAGGCAACATTATTGATTTAGGCAGTTATAAATTGCAGGTTGTGGAGGCTTGCAGCGGGTTGCGTTACCTTTTTCCGCTGATGAGCTTGGGCTTTATCTGCGCTTATATGTACAACACGGTTTTCTGGAAGCGTGCCCTGGTGTTTTTATCGACTATTCCGATCACCTTGTTCATGAATAGCTTCCGCATAGCGGCGATTGGCGTTCTGGTTGATAACTGGGGCACAAGCATGGCAGAAGGCTTTCTGCATGACTTTGAAGGCTGGGTCGTTTTTATGGCTTGCCTGGGGATTCTAGTAGCGGAAATGATTTTATTGTCCAGGCTTGATGCGGATCGCCGGCCTTTTGCCGAAATTTTTGGTCTGGCGGTCGATCCATCTGTTGGTGATATGTCAAAGGCAAATGTCAGGCCGTTGTCGCGCCCTTTTTTGGCAATCATTGCCGGTTTGGCTGTGGCCACTGTTACGGTATTTTCAATCGATAAGCGGGAAGAGGTCTTCCCCGAGCGCAAAAACTTTCCGTTATTCCCGATGCAATTGGCGGGCTGGCAAGGGCAGCAGGCCAGTATGGAAGATATTGTTATCAATAAGCTGGGATTGTCGGATTATATTCTGGCCGATTTTAAACAGGCTCAGGGCGCGCCGGTGAATTTATATGCGGCTTATTATGCTTCCCAGCGGAAAGGAATTTCTCCGCATTCGCCGCGTGTCTGTATTCCGGGCGGCGGTTGGCAGATTGCCGATATTGAGCGAAAAAACCTGGGGCTTCTTAACGTCAATCGGATTGTGATTAAAAAAGGCGATATGACGCAGTTGGTTTACTACTGGTTTCAACAGA
Organism: uncultured Methylobacter sp.; assembly: GCA_964411045.1. GTDB lineage: Bacteria > Pseudomonadota > Gammaproteobacteria > Methylococcales > Methylomonadaceae > Methylobacter. Next base: position 2,230 of record CAYPJI010000040.1, read on the forward strand.
GAGGCAGAAAAATGGCGAATGAGTATTTAATGAAATGGTACTTGTTCAAAGATGCGCTGTTGTTAAACAGAACCGATGGGGCGCTGGTACGCCTGACTACGATGGTTAGTCCCGGTGAAAGCCTTGATCTTGCTGATCAGCGTTTACAGGGGTTTGCCAAAGAGGTTTTGCCGGTTCTGCCGCAATATATTCCTGATTAACTGATGTTGCGTAAGAATCGATCTATGTTCTGTCTTAGTTCTAGTGCGAACATTCCGGTATTTGATTCATATCTGCAGTGTAGGTGCGAATTCATTCGCACTGCATAGGCTGGTACATTGGCGTTTGCTTCGGGTCGAATACCCACAAGGGGCACAAGTGAATTCGACCCTGCAATTGCGCAAAATTAATTCGATCCGAGGCTGTTCGATGCAGTGCAAATATAACTTCGGGTATAAATAAATTTGCACCGGCGTGTGTATACAGTCCATGCGTAAGAGCAGTGAATAAATTTCAATTTTTTAAAAGAAGGTTAAGTGATGCAATTAGTTAGAGCTCTGTTATTGACCGGGGTAGCTTTGGGTTTTCAGGCCTGCGGCGACGCGACTGAAAAAGCGCAGCATTATTTGGACAGCGGCAAGGAATTTTACGGCAAGGGAAATTATGAAAAGGCCCGGGTCGAGTTTAAAAATGCGTTGCAAATTAACAATAATCTCTCGGATGCCTACTTTCATCTGGCGTTAATGGATGAAAAGAACCAGAATTGGAAAGGGATGTTTGAGAATTTGTCGCAAGTGGTCAAGCTGACGCCCGATCATGTTGAAGGCCATAAAAAATTGGGACAGCTATTATTGTTGTCCGGCCAGACCGATAAGGCAGCGGCTGAAGCGGAAGCTATCCTGAAGTTAAAACCTGACAATGCCGATGCTCATGTGTTGAAAGGAACGGTTTTATTACGGCAAGGCAACCAGAAGGCGGCTTTGGAAGAGGCGGACAAAGCGCTGGCTCTGGCTCCAGGCAATAGCGATGCCGTTAATTTAAAAGCTGTTGTGTACATGGAAAGCAAGGATTTTACCCAAGCGCTGGCCATTGTGGAGAATGCGCTTAAAGTAAATGCCAATGACTTGGCGCTCAATATGCTGAAATTGCAGATTGATATCAAAACCAATAAACCGGAGGCGGTGGTAGCGGATTATCAGACTTTGATTAAGAGCAATCCCGACAAACTGGATTTCCAGTATGCGCTGGCCAAATACTATGATGAATCGGGAAAAGATGCCGATGCCAGGTCGGTTTTGCAAAAAGTGATTGACGAGCATCCCGATGATTTGAAATCAAAACTGGTTTTGGTCGATTACCTGCATACTAAAGACCCTGCCGAAGCGGTTAAGGTGCTGCAGGGCTATGTCGCGCAACAGCCCGGTACTGCCGGGTATTATCTGCCGCTCGCCAAGTTGTTGATCAGCCAGAATAAATGGGCGGAGGCAAAAGAGTCGCTTAATTGGCTGATCAATAACAAGTCGGAAGACAAGGAAGGTTTGGCAGCTAAGGTGCTGTTGGCAAAAGTAGCCCTTAGCGACAAGGACAACGGCTCAGCGCAAAAACTGGTTGACGAGGTATTATCGATCAATGCCGGAGACTATGATGCCTTGTTACTAAGAGCCAGGATCAGGTTAATCAATGATCAGACCGATCAGGCTGTTTCCGATTTACGCGGCATATTGCGCGATTATCCGAAGTCAGATGAAGCAATGGTTTTGCTGGCTCACGCTTATAACAAACAAAATGCCCATGCGCTTGCTGATGAGCACTTCCGTAAAGCACTCGATTTAAATCCCGGCAATTTTGACGCAGTCATGCCGGTGGTGGCGCAAATGATCAAAAGCAAAGACATTGCCCGGGCTGACGAAGTTTTGCAGAAAGCGCTGGCGGTTAAGCCGGATCATGCCGGCGCTTTACAGGCTTTGGCTCAAGTCAGATTGTTGAAGAAGGATTGGACTGGAACCCAGAAAGTTGCTGATGTGATCTCGACCAAGCCAAAAGGCGATGGCTTCTCCAAATACCTGAGCGGCAAGGTTTCCGAAGGGCAAGGGCAGTATCAGGACGCGGCCGCCAAGTATAAGGATGCGCTGGCTGTTTCTCCGGGATTGTCCGATGCCTTGGTGGGATTGATGCGCAGTTATGAGGCATTAAAACAGCGTAAAGACATGTTTGCGTATCTGGACGAGTTTATTAAGGCCAATCCGGAAAATTATTATCCATTGATCTTGAAAAGCCAGTTGTATGTGCTTGATAAGCGCCCGGATGAAGCACTTAAACTGTTGTCCGGAGCTACTGAGAAGTGGCCTAAGGTAACTGGATTTTATGAAGCCATGGCCGGCATTCATGCCGCAAATCAAGAACGTGAAAAAGCTATTGCAGTAATTCAAAAAGGTTTGGGAAATGACCCTGACAATATCAGCTTAAGAATGATGCAGGCCGCTATCTATGAGAAAAGCGGCGATTATGATAAGGCTGTGGAAAATTACGAAGCGGTGATTGCCAAGAATCCGAATGCTGATATTGCAGTGAACAATCTGGTTTCAATGCTGCTTGATTATTATAAAACCAAAGAAAATATTGATCGCGCCGTAAAACTGGCAGCACGTTTTGAGAAATCCGAGCAGCCCTATTTTCATGATACTTACGGATGGGCGCTCTTAAACAGTGATCGCAATGACGAGGCGCTGAGAGTGTTTAAGGATGTCGTTGCCAAAATGCCCAATGTCCCTGTTTTCAAATATCATTTAGGCCTTGCTCATCATAAGCTAAACAACAATTCTGCCGCCATTGCCGAGCTGGAAAAAGCGCTGGCGATAGGCGAGAAACAAAAAAGCTTTGCCGAGAAAGAACTTGTGGAGAATTTATTGAAAGAAATTAAGGCTGAAAAGCCGGTGTAGCTGAAAAACACCGGTTTATCGGTATCGCCGTTCCGACGGTGTTCCAGGTGTAGGGTCGAATTAATTCGACCCGAGGCACTTGTATAGCGGCGTATAGCGCTTGGGAAGTGCGAATTAATTCGCACCTACGCGAACATTTGCCTGCTTTTGCCTGAAAAATTAATGAATTGAACTGGTTAATAAAATTATCGATCATAAAGAAAAGAGCGAAGATTGTTCATGGATGATTCCCATTGGGTTTGCTAGAAAAACAAAATATGCGAAAAGATGGGTGCTCGCATGAGTCTTTTTATACAAACTCAATATTTCTTAAAGTTTTATGTCCAAATTCACCAACTGGAAATCCTGGTCGGGAAAAATCAGCAACCCGTTTTCGAATGCCTCCGTCTACATAGACAAGATCGTCAAGCCTCAAGTCGATAAGGCTGCGGAAGATAAAATAAAAGCCATCCACGAACGTTTGCCGGTGCCGGTATTCTGGCTGTTGGGCAAGACGCAGAGCGGCAAAAGTTCAATCATCAGGACATTGACCGGTTCATCCGCAGCGGAAGTCGGCAATGGCTTCAGGCCGTGTACGCGCACGGCCATGTTGTTTGATTTTCCCGATGCCGAAACTGCATTTCTGCGTTTTCTCGATACCAGAGGTCTATCCGAGAAGGGCTATGATGCCAGCGAAGATATGAAATGGTGCGAACAGCAGGCGCATCTTGTGATCGTCGTGATCAAGGCCATGGACCATCAGCAGGAAGCGGTCCTGGCCGCACTAAAACAAGTTCATAAAGCGCATCCGAAATGGCCGGTCATCGTGGCTCAGACAGCCTTGCATGAAGGCTATCCCAACCGGGCCATGGCGCATATCCTGCCTTATCCGTTTGCTGACGGCCGAATCGGCGAGTCGGTGCCTGCCGATCTGCGCTGTTCGCTGTTAAAGCAGCGCGAGTACTTCGCCGGCGTTAATGCCACGTTCGTGCCGCTCGATTTCACCCTGCCGGAAGATGACTATGCGCCTTCGGATTATGGCCTGGATGCTTTATGGGCGGCAATAGAGCAGGCCTTGCCATTGGGTCTTCGGGCCATGCTGGAAGACCATATCGGCGATATCAATGATGTGTACTGGCAGGCCGCGCATCCGCATGTCATCGGCTATGCGATCTCAGCCGGGCTGGCCGCCGCGATTCCGGTGCCGGCAGCCAGTTTGGGCACCGTGGTTGCAATTCAGAGCAAGCTTTTTCACAGTATTGCCCATGTGTATGGCTTGCCGCTAACTAAGCAGAGCATCAGGGAAATCGTCAGTGCTGTGGGTATGGGGGCGCTGGCGCGTATGGGCGGACGTGAACTGCTCAAGCTGATTCCGGCTTACGGACAGACAGTCGCGCTTAGTGTTGCCGGTGTTTATACGGCTGCCGCTACCTATGCCTTGGGTAAAACGCTGTGTTTTTATTTCAGCAAAGCTCAGCAAGGCAAGGTTTTAGGCGCAGATAAGTTACGTGAAGTATTCAATGCGGAATTAGCCCGCGGCAGGGAACTGCTACGAAGTTCCATAAAGAAACAGGTTTAATAATGCGCTTTCCTACAAACTGGCTTTGGACCATTGTATTCCTGCTGTTGATTTTGCCGTGGCTTGCCTTAATCGGGCTGGGCATTTTTTGGTTGTGGCAACACCACTATCTGGTCACAGGGTTCGTAACACTGGCTTCGTTTTACGGCGCGGCCACACTTTTGAACCACTGGTTGAAACATCGGCAAATAGAGCCGTTCCAACTGCCGGATGTGCAGGTGGATCAGCGGTGGTCGCCTGCCGCAGAGACTGTTTGGGCTGAAATTGATAAGATGGCGGACGAAATCAATCCGGCCGATTATCCGTTGACCGATAGCGCGCGTTTGCTGCTGCTGGCGCAGCAGGTCATCCGCAAAGTGGCGCGGCATTTCCGGCCCAAAGCGGGCAAAGCCGAACTCGATATCCCGCTGCGCAATATCCTGTTCATTACCGAACAAGTCAGCCGCGATATGCGGCAGTTACTGGATGAGAGAGTCCCGTTCAGCCATTTACTAACCATCGATGAAGGCCTGAAACTCTGGAAATGGAAACAAAGGCTGGAAAAAGGCCACTTCATCTACCGTATGGGCAGAATGCTGCTCAGCCCTGCCACGGCCATACCGGCTGAACTGTCCGGTTTTTTTCAAGGCAAGGTTGCGCAATATCCGAAAGGACTCCTGGAGCAGTGGCTGCTGCGGACGCTGATAAAGAAAACCGGTTATTACGCCATTGCGCTGTATAGCGGACAGTTAGTGCCGCCGGTATTGGCCGAGCCGGGGCCGCAGCCTGAATCGGCGCCTGAAATGATCCGGCCTTTACGTATTCTGGTAGCCGGGCAATTGAAAGCGGGAAAATCCAGCCTGATCAATGCATTGCTTGGTGAACTGCGGGCCGCGACGAATGTGCTGCCTCTCACTGACGAATTGACCGTCTATAAGCTGAAACAGGACGACAGCAGTGAACTGTTGATCTTCGACAGTCCAGGCTATGGCGATAAAATTCATTGGTTCGAGAAAGAGCCCGAGTGCGCGCTGGGCGGCTTTGATCTGGTGCTGCTGGTTTGTTCGGCAACACAGGCAGGGCGCGAAGCCGATGCCCAGTTTTTGACCGATTTGCGCAATTGGTTTGATCAACGGTTGCACCGCAGCATGCCGCCGCTCCTGGCGATAGTCACGCACATCGATCAATTGCGCCCCTTGCGGGAATGGCAACCGCCCTATGATGTGCAGGCGCCGCAAAACGAGAAAGCGCGCAATATCCGGGATGCGCTGGAAACAGTGTCTGAAGCCTTGCACATTGCCGTGTCTGATTGCATACCGGTCAGCCTGCAAACGGGCGCCGTCTATAACATTGACGCTATCTGGGCGGCTCTTGCGGATAAATGGCCTGAAAGCAAACGGGCCCAATATTTGCGCTGTCTGCCCGAAGGCAGGAGCAAAGAAAAATTACGCTTGATATGGATGCAGATGGCTAATTTGATCAGAATATAATAAAGTGAAGATTGATGTTAAGGATTCGGTTAAAAATAACTTCCCGATTTGTCGAAGCTTATGTAGGGGCGAATTCATTCGTCCTGGGCGACTTAAGTCGCCCCCACACCTGCTACTCGTCAAAATTCAGAAAGTTACTTCTTACCTTATCTTTAACAGAAGTGGGTGTTGGGGCAGGTGTGCGGATACGTCGGCGCAACAGCAGCGTAAGAGTGCAGCCGAGGCTTCCCATAAGTTTTAGCAGTTTTTAAAATAACAATAATGATAGAAAAATACGAAACCCTGGTCATTTATCACGCCGATTGCCTGGATGGGCTAGGCGCCGCCTGGAGCGCTTTTTGCAAGCTAGGCGATCATGCCCGTTACATTCCCGCACGCCATGGTGATGAGTTCCCGGCCTTTGACGCGGGAGCCGTGATTTACATACTGGATTTCTCTTATCCGCCCGAACAATTGCTTATTGCTGCGGAACGGGCCGGCCAGATCATCCTGATCGATCACCATATTACCGCCATGGAGCAGTGCGAGGCTTTTTTTCATAAAAGTCTCTCCTCCGCGGATCTTTCCGCTTCGAAAGCCCATGAGGCACCGCCTGAACCTGAAGCCATGGTTCGGCCTCTGCCGGAAAACCTTGTCTTACATTTTGATATGATGCAAAGCGGCTGCGTACTGGCTTGGCGGCATTTTTTTCCGGAACGCCAGCCGCCCAAAATCCTGTTGCATATCGAAGACCGCGACCTCTGGCGCTTTAAATTGGCCGGTACGCGCGAAATCACCAGTGCGCTTTATGAGCGGATGCCGATGACGTTGCCCGAGTTGGGTACGATCGATCTGGATGAGCTTCTGCAAATTGGCAGAATATACGTCGAATTCCACCAGAAGATAGTAAAAAGGCTGGAGAAAATTGCGCACCCGGTCATGTTGAACGGGCAAAAAGGGCTGGCCGTCAATGCGCCATCCTCTTTCTCCAGCGAGCTCGGGCACGTTTTGGCCGAGAAATCGGGGACATTCGGCATGACTTATCAATATGACGGCAGAAAGCAAAAATGGCAGTTTTCACTTCGCTCCATCGGCGATTACGATGTCGGCCATCTGGCGCAGGCTCTCGGCGGAGGCGGGCATAAGAATGCCGCCGGTTTTGTATTGGATGACAATCCGTTTATCAGGAGGAAGGGCATTTAATACTACAATGAATTAAGAGCTGAATAGAAGTCAATTCATAACGTTAAACTATTGAGGAGGGCCACTCGGCCTCGGCAGCTCAAATTAACCCATCACTGGCAAGAGCAATTAATAACGACGCTTTTTGCAAGCATTATCAGGCAAGCTGTGGGTTTATAGCCAAAGAACGAGCCATTACGCGGATTTAAGCTTTACCCATGGAAGTCGTCGCTGTGTACTTGTTCAGCGTGATGGATAAGCATAGAACGATCAAAGGTATTTATATCTATGTGGATAGGCATCTGTGCCTCTCAGCAGGAGCAGGCGTCCGTAAGCTTGACTGATCATGCCTTTCCAGTCATCTTGGCCAATATTAGATAAAAGTTGCAACCGGGATAAATATCCAGGCTGGCTTGGTGATAGTCTCTCTGCTTGAGCCAGATTTGGCGGTGCTGAGCGAATAGTCAAGTAGGGCGGCTTCACGCAGCAAGCCGCCATTTCAAACAGGTCAGATGATATTGCGGTACAGTTCTGAGATTCCGTTTGTTGATGGATTGCCGAGGCAAATCCACCCTGCAATTTATCCATCATACAGCCATGGAATCGAGATTTATAAAACTCTTGTCTTCAATTACCAGGACTTCATTACCGTTTATATCGGGGTTTGAATGAGGGACATCCTAGCAAGAACGCCAGGATGCATCAATAAAGACTAGTTTCAGAATCTACTAAAGTCAGTGTGTTGCCGCACATTTATAAAATCATTGTACGAAAATGACTTCATTTGGCCCTATGGTAGCGACTGGAACAGTTACGATGATGCCTTCTTTTCCTCTGTTGTTAGGATCAAAAAGTTCAATGTGGTTGCCAGAGACCAGTATCCGGTCCGATTTAACCGCGTCCTCGGGCTTATCAGGTATCCTGATGCCTGTAAATCCGAAATCCTGGGCATGTGCTATGATGTTGTCCAGAATCTGCACATCAGTACAGCTAGCGCAGCCGATGCCGACATTGCCGACATTGATTACCTGGTTGCTTGCAATCAGAACATTGTCAAAGATCTCCTCAGTTGCTGAGCCGGGATCGGCGCTGATACCCCAACACGTTTGCGCAGCGGCTCCGAGATCTTCAAAAATAGTATTGTTTGTTATGGTTAGATCACTCACGATACCATGCGCCACCAGCGATACACCATCACATCTGCCGTTAACAATAGTCGATCTGTGTAAGGTATTATTGGAAATTGTAACGTTGAAATTGTTATTTCCACTAAAGTATAAATTATGATTAAAAATCCTTCTGGCAAATCCATTGTTGGTAAAAATGTTATTGTTTATTAGGCAATTATTACAGAAGCCCAGCCAGCCTTGGCCTTTATTATTAATGATTTGCGAATTCCTTAACGTGATGTTTTCATTGACCTGATTGGCCCCAGGATTAGAGGTGTTAGCGCCCGCCGAATACATGCCAATATCAAAGCCATCAATCGTAACGCCATCGACGGTGACATAATCCACATCGTTGAACAGGAAAATACCAAACCCCGTGCCAGTCCCTTTGATCGACAGATTTTTAACGACATAGCCTTCATCATGATCGGCATTGCCGCCGTCCTGAAAATTGAAGATACCTTGAGTGCCGACATTTGTGATAATAGGCAGTTTGTCATTATTAGCATTTACAGTAGACGTACCTGGAAATACATAATCCGCTATTGTACAAGGCTTGTCCCTGTTACAGTTTTGATTAAATATCCTGGGAAAGGCTGATGTAGTAAACGTCCCGCCCCGACAAAACAAAATGGCATCTCCTGCATCCAGGGTATTGAATCTTGACATGGCGAAACCAAAAGTTTGCCATGGCTCAAAAAGTGTCAGACCGGAATTACTGTCTGACCCACCATTACTGCAGACATAGAAATTCTGCGCATGTACTGGACTGGAAAACAGGCAAAGCAACAACAGACCTGCCTTCACAGTAAATTGATATTTTTTTCTCTCGATCCAAACCAGGTTAATACTGGGAAATTTAACCGTAGTCATGCGGATAATCGTTAATGGTTCAATTGCTGCAGTTTTTGGTACATTTCTTATTATTTTCATAATCGTTCCCTTTAAACAAAAAAACATATATACAAACAAACATAGTCGTACACGGTTTGACCTAAGAGGGATCTAACATTAAAGCTACTGCGTAGTTAGGGGTTGACCGCTTACTTTGAAGGTTTATCTAGCGTTTAAATTACTGAACAGCTTGAGGTTGACCCATGCAGACAACTTACGGTTCAATTTATTTATGGCAATGAGCTTGAGTTTGCCGATAACATGCCCCCTAATCCTACAGTTGCAAATTAAGGAATATTGACGCCGCCTGTATAATTGCAATGCCCTTTGTTTCGGTATATTGACGAGATGCATAGTGGACACCTTGACCAGACAGTTCGAGCCCGGCAGGCCGGGTTTACCAAGGTCGGCCGGCACTTTGGCCGACAAGCCATGCAGTAGCGGGTAATCGATTGGATAACAAGTCCGCTCAGCCCCATTGGTTGATACAGCACATGACCGAGCAAGCCGTGGCGGCTCAAGTGCCGTTTACCTGGCTCACCGGCGATACGTGGAAGTGACTGTGGCGGTATTCCGCCCAAGATCGTGCATATCCTCGGCTGGTCGCGGCGGGGAAGACGCCATCAAGCCCCTGGCCTGCTACTGCTATTGGAGGGAGAAAGAAAATTGGGGACCGTAGACTAAAAATAAGTAATTTTGCTGGCGATCTGGCAAAGACGATTGCTTTATAAACCATGCAATAACATCGATGTCACCCAGCGCAATACAAGATCCAATAAGAACAATCCAGCACACAAGAACATTGATTGTGAGAATTTTTAAAATTGCCCAATTAACCATTGCTGCTTATATCGGCATAATCAAGATAAAAAAAAGCCCCTGATAGGGGCTAAACAGTAGATCCGAAAGCAAATGCTTAGTCAATCCATGGCGACTTCAAAAGCTTTCGATTTATATATTACAGTGAGTTTGTTACAGTTTTATAACAACATGATTTATTCACAGATATACTGAGTCTGGCTGATCTTTAAAAACGAATCATGTCGGTGCCGTTAGGATTCAGCATGGAGCGCCGGATTAACGCCCGAGCCCTTGTATCAAGGCTTCAAGACATAAACAAAACACGGAAAGTTATCGGAATTGTCGTTGCACTTTATTATCTATATTCTTATAACTGTCATCAAAATGTAATCATTACCAGACATAATGGTCAATTAGTAGTTTAAAAATGCCAGCTTATGTACCGTCAATTCTTCGTGTTGCTCCGTTTCCTGATCGCTAAATACAAAAGAAAAAAAATTAACCGGCCTTTTTTCGAGTGTTACGCCGTTATGCTTTTGTGCTCCCTTAGTGCTGAGTTTATGTTGGATTTCATAAGTTGATCCAGTACTGCAAGGAATTCATAAAGAAGGGTTATTACATAAAATAATAGCTTTAAACGCAGTAGTGATTGATCTGAATCTTTTTAGCCAACCCTGAAATTTCGATTTTTTCATAAGACTAATAAGAACGGTTTTTATGAGCATCGAATTTTGTTTCCGGCAACAACCGAATTTATCTCTGTAAACTGCACTATTATTGGGCTTTGGCTCATATGACATTCAGTTGTTGCCGAGAGCAAATGCATTTAAGAAACGACGGAGGAGCAAAAAAGGTAAAGTGCAAGTTTTGCCTCTCACTGTCCACCGTGATCAGGGCTGCTCAAAGCGGATGGCGGCTGGACAATGATGCTATCGGATCGGTCGTGTTATCGAATAACACCTCAGATGCTCAGGTATTAAGCACGAGAATCCGTTTGTATCT
>CAYPJI010000041.1:0-13074 GCA_964411045.1 uncultured Methylobacter sp.
GAAATAACCTCTGACCTGTCAGGAAGAATGCGGTATTCAGGTGGTGCAGGAAGTAGAGATAATGTAGAGGGGCATAATTATAGTCCGTCCAGCGATCCCAAAAAACACGAAATCGACAATTTTGCTCATTCCATTGCCCAGCATTTGGAAGAAGCCCGTAGTGAAAATAAGTTTGAGCAATTAGTAGTTATTGCAGAGCCTAAGTTTTTGGGGATGCTTCGTAATAATTTTACGGAGCAGGTAAAAAAAATGGTTTGCTTAGAGCTCGATAAATCCATTACTACACACAGCGCTGCTGATATTCGAGCGCATCTTCCTATGTACTTGCCGACCCAGAGCTTATGATTAAGTTGAAACGAACAGGAGTAGTGAATCATTGTTTGATTGCTGAATTTTAGCTCCAGAAAATCAAAAAAGTTCTCCAATTAGCTTTGCTTAGATTAAATCATTTATAAATGACAAAATGAGTTATAAATTTTTTTAATAGTAAATATATAAATAATACGCAAGAAAAATATTTATTTATATGACTTAATGTTTATATCCCATACACAAATGGTTAAAGCGGCTTTTATACTAATTTTTTGCTTATAACTGATAGAGCAGCTTAAAGTAGGGTGTCATAAAGAATCAGTAATTTTTAATTGATGAAAAATAATTATCTGGTAATGCTGATTATCTAATATCGAATGGATTAATAATAAAAAATGGGGAATACAGATGATTCAAACAACTTTTATTCCGCCGTTATTTGGCCTGTTTGGGCTGCTGGCCGCTTTTATAATTTTCCTCAAGGTAATGCGTTATCGCGAAGGTGGTGAACGGGTCACCAAAATTGCGCATCAGATTCATCTGGGGGCCATGGTTTTTATGCGGCGCGAATATGCGATGCTGAGCATATTTGCTGGTGTAATAGTGGTGCTGCTGTTTTTTTCGCTAGGCTGGATGACAACATTGTCTTTTATTGTTGGTGCAATAACTTCGGGGCTAGCCGGTTTTCTTGGTATGCTCACCGCCACTAGAGCCAATGTCAGAACAACTACCGCTGCTTATGAAGACGGTATGTCCGCCGCATTATCGGTCGCTTTTTTTGGTGGTTCCGTAATGGGATTAGCCGTAGCTTCTTTAGGTCTGCTCGGATTGGGCTCGCTCTATTTATTTTTTGGCGGTGATGCAGAAACTGTCCATGCGATTCACGGATTTGGCATGGGAGCTTCAACTGTTGCCTTATTTTCTCGCGTAGGTGGTGGAATATTTACCAAATCTGCTGACGTCGGAGCTGATCTGGTAGGTAAAATCGAAGTCGGCATTCCTGAGGATGATCCGCGTAACCCGGGCGTTATTGCTGACAATGTCGGTGATAATGTCGGCGATGTGGCCGGCATGGGGTCAGATATTTTTGAATCTTATTGTGGGGCGATGATTGCCACCATTGCCATGGCCGGGTCTATGGCGGCTGAAATTATCGATCCTCTGGGGTTGCGTGAGGATCTGATGTTTTTGCCGTTGGCTTTATCTTCTACAGGACTCATCTGTTCCATAGCGGGTATCGCCTTAGTGCATCAGGCAGGTAATAAACAGATTGAAGTGCTTTTGAAGTATGAAGTTTTAGGGGTTCTTGCTAAACCTTTGATGGAACTCAAGTTAAATGCCAGCGAAAAGCCTGAATTGGCTTTGCGTAGCGGTACATTGGGTGCATCCATTCTGTTTATTTTGACAGCTTTTCTGGTTGTAGCCGTTATGGGGATTAGTTTAAAAGTCGCATTAGCCGTATTGGCTGGTGCGGCAGGGGGCGTGGTGATTGGGCTGGTGACTGAATATTACACGGCCAGTAAACCGGTTCATCGAATTGCTGAATCAGGGGAAACCGGGCCGGCTACAGTGATGATCACGGGTCTGGCTGTAGGGATGGAATCCGTCGTCATACCGGTGGTGACAATTTGTGCAGTCATTTTTGCCAGCAGCTCTCTGGTGGGTTTATATGGCGTTGGTATTGCGGCAGTAGGCATGCTGGCAACCGTGGGTATTACCATGGCGATTGATGCCTATGGCCCTGTTGCCGATAACGCCGGCGGCATTGCTGAGATGGCCGGGCTGGGGCCTAAAACGCGTGCGATCACAGACTCTCTTGATGAAGTAGGCAATACTACAGCTGCAATCGGCAAGGGTTTTGCCATCGGTGCCGCCGCATTGGCGGCATTGGCGATTATTACGGCTTATGTTGAGACTGTTAGCGTTCGCGTCGAAAATTTCCAGTTAAACTTAAATAATCCAGATGTGTTGATCGGTCTTTTTATCGGCGGCATGCTGCCTTACATTATTGCCTCGATCACAATGACAGCGGTTGGCGATGCCGCATTCGAGATGATTAAGGAAATTCGCCGACAATTTCGCGAAATTCCCGGTCTGCTGGAAGGGAACGCCGATCCGGATACGGCAACCTGTATTGATATAGCGACCAAGGCGGCGCTTAAGAAAATGATTTTACCGGGAACGATTGCTATTGCTGCGCCGCCTGTGGTCGGTTTTGGCCTTGGTCCTGAAGCGCTGGGCGGCATGCTGGGCGGTGCGTTGATTTCCTGCGTATTGTTGGCCCTGATGATGGCGAACGCAGGCGGTGCCTGGGATAATGCCAAGAAGTATATTGAAAAAGGCCATCACGGCGGTAAGGGCTCTGAAGCCCACAAGTCTGCCGTTGTCGGAGATACGGTTGGTGATCCTTTTAAGGATACCGCCGGTCCATCAATGAATATTCTCATCAATGTAATGGCTATTGTCAGCCTGGTTATTGCTCCTTTATTAGGTTAGCGGAGAGGAGGGACAATTGTGAAAGCATATTTATTATTCTCTGGCAGTGGTACTCTAGTAGTTCTATCGCAGCATGACGACGTTGAGCACAAATTATTTCTGGAAAAGTTGGCTGGCAAAGGCATCTATAAATTCATCGCGCATGAAATTCCTTTGGAATTGGCAAAAGAACGGTATGGCAAACATTTTGATATAGCGACCCATGATTTATATGAAACGGATCATTTGCGTGTTGTCGATTACAATGGCGAGCGTGCTATGAGACTGTTTAAATTCAGTGAGCTCGGTCCAGAGATCATGCATGAGCCGGACAGTTATCCTGAGCTTTTCTAATAGTTTAGTGAGCCGCAATTAGTTCCAGTATAAAAAAGCCTGGCTATACGGCCGGTTTTTATGATTAAAAAATGAGCGGATTTGTTGTATAGTTGCCCGCTTTTGTTTGGATGCGGGTCATGATTGAGGCCGATGTGGTCATTATAGGAGCGGGCGCCTCAGGTTTGATGTGCGCGATCGAGGCGGGCAAAAGAGGGCGTAAAGCCATTGTTCTGGATCACGCCAACAAGGCTGGCAAAAAAATTCTGATGTCCGGCGGCGGCCGCTGCAATTTTACTAATTATGAGGTTGGGCCTGACAATTACATTTCACATAATCCGCATTTTTGCAAATCAGCGCTAAGCCGATACACGCAGTGGGATTTTCTGGCCTTAGTCGGGCGCTACCATATTCCATTTCATGAAAGAGATCATGGACAGTTATTCTGTGATGAAAGCGCACGCGATATTCTCAATATGCTGCTCTCGGAATGCAATAAAGCCGGTGCAGCCATACAACTGAATACGAGCATAGGCGCCATTGAACAGACAATCGATAAGCGCTTCCAGCTTGAAACTAACAAAGGCAACTATATCTGTCAGTCACTGGTAGTTGCAACCGGCGGCCTGTCCATTCCGAAAATGGGCGCTACGCCTCTGGGCTATAGAATTGCACAGCAGTTTGGCATCAAAGTGCTGCCTACGCGTGCGGGCCTGGTGCCGTTTACATTGCAGCCGGAGGATAAAGCTAAATTCTCGGTGTTATCAGGGATTGCGGTTCCATGCATCATCAGCAACAAAAGCCGAAGCTTTAGTGAAAATATTTTATTTACGCATCGTGGTTTGAGTGGTCCGGCTGTTTTGCAGATTTCATCGTATTGGCGCCCTGGTGAGGAGATAATCATTAATCTGCTGCCGGGCATGGATCTGGATGCGGAGCTGAAATCAAAGCGTCTGCAAAAGACCAAAAGCAAGCTGAAGACGTACCTGGAAAGTTACCTACCTAAGCGATTGATCAGTAGCTTATTCGTCGAGGATGTGCTGGAACGTTTCTTGCCTGACCTTTCCGATAAACAGATTCGACAGATTTCGGAACAGATTCATAGCTGGACCATTAAGCCTAACGGCACCGAAGGCTATCGTACTGCTGAAGTGACTTGTGGCGGGGTTGACTGTAATGCCATTTCGTCTAAAACAATGGAAAGCAAGGCTATGCCAGGACTTTACTTTATTGGCGAAGTGTTGGATGTTACCGGTTGGTTGGGCGGCTATAATTTTCAGTGGGCATGGTCTTCGGCCTGGTGCGCAGGGCAGTATGTATAGAAATGGGCAAGCTACCAAAAGCCATATTGGCCAGTCGTATTTTATAATCACTAAATTCACCAATATTACATAGACTGATAATGCCTTGGTATAATAAAAACAAAGATAACGCAAAGCAGAAGTTCTGGCGGTGACTGCCTAGGTTGAAAACTTGGTGTCAGTTGATCACGCACATCCCATTTTAAGCAAAATTTTAGAATTCTCAGCAGTGGTTGGGGAAGCTTCCAACTCTATATTAAAAACAATGGAAAAAATAATTGATAAAAGTTTTCTCACTAATCTAATTGCTGTTGCGATTATTATTACAGGCCATATCGTACAACAGGAACTGGTGAAAGCAATTGGCTATTTTGCCCTGTCGGGGGCAATTACCAACTGGCTGGCCATCCATATGCTATTTGAGAAAGTACCTTATCTATACGGTTCAGGCGTAATACCGAACCGGTTTGAAGAGTTTAAGAATTCCATCAAGCAACTCATGATGCAGCAGTTCTTTACGATCAATAATATTGAAAATTTTATTGAGACTGAAGAACAACAGGGCGAAAAAATATTGAATCTGGAGCCGCTATTGAACGCGGTTGATTATGATAGAGTGTATGAAGGGCTGGTTGTATCTATCATGGGCTCTTCTTTTGGCGGTATGCTGATGATGATGGGCGGGCCGGAAGCGCTGGCACCGTTAAAAGAGCCCTTTGTCGAAAAGATGAAGCATACATTGACTGAGACAGTTGAATCCGACAGCTTTAAGGCAGCGCTGCAGCAGGGCTTGAATGCGCATAAAATCGGCGAGGACATTGTCGGCAAGATTGAAACAGTGATTGATAAGCGATTGAGCGAACTGACACCTCAATTAGTCAAGGAAATGGTTCAGGCGATAATCCGCGAGCATCTGGGGTGGCTAGTTGTTTGGGGTGGCGTCTTTGGCGGCTTGCTGGGCACCATATTCGGGTTTGCATAATGAAAACTGTCGAATTAGCGTTTGAAGAATTGGGTGGTTCGGATGATTGTCCGTTAATTATTCTGCATGGCTTTTTTGCTTCCTCGCGTAATTGGCGACAAGCGGCGGACCGGCTGTCGGATAAATTTCACGTTTATGTGCCGGATATGCGTAATCACGGCGTGTCGCCTCATGATCCATTAATGGATTATCCTTCCATGACTGCCGATCTTAAGTCGTTTATCGATCAGCGGGGGATAAAGAAGGTCAATTTGTTGGGGCATAGCATGGGCGGTAAGATTGCGATGTGGTTTGCGCTTAATTACCCCGAGTATGTGGACAAGTTGGTGGTCGTTGATATTGCCCCGGTCAGTTATAAGCACAGTTTTGATCCTCTCATTCAAGCACTGAAGTCCTTGCCGCTTAGTGAAATCAGCAATCGCAAGCAGGCGGAAGCCATGCTCGCCGCAGACATACCGGAACTTAGCTATCGTCAATTTTTACTGCAAAATCTTGTGCTGAACCATGGCGAGTATCGCTGGAGAATTGATCTGGATATTTTTTACCGGATGGCTCCGAATATAATAGCTTTCCCCGATACGGGGCAGTTGGTGCCTTTTGTCGGAAAGACACTGTTCATTGCCGGTGCAGATTCGAATTATGTCAAACCCGAGGATATTGCTAAGTTATTTCCCCAGGCCACGCTCAATGTCATTGCGAATGCCGGGCATTGGTTGCATGTGCAACAGCCGGATATCTTTGTGGAACAGGTCGTGAATTTTTTATTACACTAAAATAGGAACCATCTGCCAGACATTTGACTGCGAAAAGATGGACTGTGGATTAATGTCTCACTAAAAGCACCATCCAATTCTATTTAATAGCAGAATTTGTCCTTATATTGATGCAAAGGAGTACGAGTTATTCGTATCTTCAGTCAGTTATAGTTCGCGCTAAAAAATTCTTAAACGGCAGCAAAAAATTATGGTCTTTGTTGCAACGGATAGCAATTTTTCTTCAATGGATGTCAGGCTGGGTTAAAAACAGGGCAATCAATATGTTTAAAACTGCAGTCTGTTTTTGAGTCAGGACTATAATTATTGAAACGGATTGGCAAAATTCGAGATCGGTAAAACACTGATCATATAAGTAAAAGTAACCGATAATGGGCGGTCTTTGTCAGTAAAGATGACGATAACAGGAAATCTTGATAAAAAATGGTTTGCACAAAAAGCGAATTTTATTGTCTGAGAATAGGCGCGCTTGAGCACTGCAAAAAGCTATTTGTCTATCAGCCGATATTTTCCCGATTACGAGTGGCAATCGATGTATACAGACCAATTCAGTGGAATTATTTTCATCAATATTGCATTAAATGCTGCAAAAATGTAGCGGTTGAGCTTATTGGGTATTTTAAACTGGATAAACGGAGTGTCAGCAGTCGTTGTGAGAGTAAAGGCTTATGAGCATCAGGTGCAGGCATTGGCAATGCAATAAGATTTCAGGGTGTATGGAAGGTTAATGTGTTTCCGGCTATAAGCTTGCAAATAAAGTCTTATGAAGAAGACAGGCCGGCTAAGAGTACCCGGTTACCTGCCGGATACGGCAAAATAACGGGTAGAGATCAATTTACCGGATAAATTTTAGTAATAATGCGGATTTTTATATTTTTAAACATGAGAAAGCAGGAATATATGAAAATTCGCTCTGAATGGCGTTAAAATATCTAGAAGCAATTTTTGAGTTATTTCATAAGCTTTTGTCATGACTTGTAATTGCAATTGTCTTAAGCAGCTTTTTTATAAAAAATAATAAGGAGAAACCGGATGTCAAAAGGTCAGAATTTGCAGGATAATTTTCTAAATACGCTTAGAAAAGAACATACGCCTGTTTCAATTTTCCTTGTTAATGGAATTAAATTGCAAGGAAAGGTGGATTCATTTGATCAGTATGTGATTATGCTCAAGAATACAGTCAGTCAAATGGTATACAAGCATGCCATTTCAACGATTGTACCGAGTAAAGCCGTAAAACTGACGCGTGAAAACGAATCTAATGAAGAATAACTCTTTGTGCGAGTAAGTCTTGGTGCTGAAAAACATTAAAAAACAAGAAAATATCAATCTTTTTATCAATATGGCACTGGAGCGCTTAATTGTTTGATCGTCCTGACTCAGGTGAACGAGCGGTTCTGGTTCATCTAACACTCCATTCCGGGCAGGAAGATCTTTTAGAATTAAAGGAATTGGCTAAATCGGCCGGCACAGATCCTGTTCATGTGGTAACCGGCAGTCGACGCAGCCCTGATCCGAAATATTTTGTCGGAACGGGTAAGCTTGATGAGCTAAAAAATGTTATAGAAAGCCAGTCTGCAGATATTGTTTTATTCAATCATCCGCTTTCACCTAGCCAAGAAAGAAACCTTGAAAATGCATTAGGTGTTCGAGTGGTAGACAGGAATGGATTGATTCTTGATATCTTTGCCCAGCGCGCACAAACTTTTGAAGGGAAGTTGCAGGTTGAGTTAGCTCAACTGCGCCATTTATCAACTCGACTAGTCAGAGGCTGGACGCATTTGGAGCGTCAAAAAGGCGGTATCGGTCTGCGTGGTCCGGGCGAAACGCAGTTGGAAACTGACCGGAGACTATTGGGTTTGCGTATTAAGCAGATTCAACAGCGATTGGGAAAAGTTGAAAAGCAAAGGCATCAAGGACGGAGTAAAAGAAAAAAAGCCGAAATTCCGTCTGTTTCGTTGGTGGGGTACACCAACGCCGGAAAATCAACGCTATTTAACAAATTGACCGGGGCGAATATCTACGCAGCGGATCAGCTCTTTGCTACCTTGGACCCAACATTACGTAATTGTCAATTGCTCAATAGCGCGGAGATAGTGCTTGCCGATACGGTTGGTTTCATTCGCCATTTGCCGCATGAATTGGTTGCCGCATTTAAATCTACGCTGCAGGAAGCCAGTGAAGCAGATTTGTTGTTGCATGTGATTGATGCTAATGCCGAAGATAGAGATGAGACTATAATTCAAGTCAATCAGGTTCTGGAGGATATAGAGGCTAACGAAATCAGGCAATTGGAGATTTTCAATAAAATTGATTTATTAACGGGCATTAGCCCTCGGATTGATCGTGATGAGGCGGGGAATCCCGTGCGAGTATGGCTGTCTGCCGAAACCGGAGAGGGTGTCGATCTTCTTTACCAAGCACTGACGGAAATATTTTCAAGCACCAGAATCAAAAGAAAATGCTATTTGAGGCCTGATCAAGGGGATGTGAGAGCTAAACTATTTGCTGTTGCTAAAATACTTGAAGAGCAGGTTGATGATTTCGGAGGCTATGAATTAGTTATCGAGATGGATGCGAAGCATTTAGGTTTGCTCAAATCAATAGAAATTGAAGAATTACTTTAGCTTAGGTTTGTATAAAGTGTTTTTTTTTAGGATAATTCCCCAGCTAAACAATCAGAATTGGATAAAAATGTAGGATTTGCATGGGTAGGTTAGGCCGGCGGCCTATGCTGCTGGTTGAACGTCCTTCGGAATAACCATTAAATAAATTACAAATAATCCCATATGGAGCATATGTATGTCCTGGAATGACCCTTGGAGTGGTCGGGGTGACCAAAAGGGTCCACCTGATCTCGATGAAGCGATACGTTCATTGCAAGAAAAATTGGGCAGGTTTTTTGGCGGCGGTAAAGATGGCGGCGAAGGTTCTTCCGGCGGTCCAATAAAAGGTCTTGGTTTTTGGATAGCAGGTGGTGTGGTCCTGGTGTGGGGACTATTCGGTTTTTACACTGTCGATGCAGGGAACCAGGGCGTTGAAACACGCTTTGGCAAATACACCGTTACTACTGAGCCGGGTTTGAACTGGCATTTTCCTGCGCCTATTGAGCGCGTTGATATTATCAATATTAAGCAGCAGCGTTACATTGAAGTTGGTTATCGGAGCGCGGGCAGCGAGCAGACTCTTGGAACGGTGCCCAAAGAAGCATTAATGCTGACCAAAGATGAAAATATTGTTGATGTTCGTCTGGCTGTTCAGTATCAGATTAAAGATGCCAAGCAATTTCTCTTTAATGTAGCCAACCCTGTAGCTACTTTGAAGCAGGCTACAGAGAGTGCAACGCGCGGCGTCGTCGGTAGCAGCAAAATGGATTTTGTCTTGACGGAAGGCCGTAGTGAAGTTGTGGCCCAGATTAAGAAGGAAATACAGGATATTATGGACAATTATCAGTCCGGTATTCAGGTTACTAGTGTTAATCTCCAGGATGCGCAGCCGCCTGAACAGGTTCAAAGCGCATTTGAAGATGCCATTAAAGCCCGTGAAGATCAGCAGCGTTTAATTAACGAAGCGGAAGCCTATTCTAATGACGTTGTGCCCAAGGCACGTGGTGCGGCAGCCAGAGCGCTCCAGGAAGCCGAAGGCTATAAGGAGCAGGTTATTGCTCGGGCAGAAGGTGAAGCCAGTCGTTTTTCCAAATTGCTGACAGAATACAAAAAGGCGCCTGAAGTAACAAGACAACGTCTTTATCTTGAATCAATGGAATCCATATTGAATGAAACAAATACGGTCATCGTTGACACTAAAGGCGGCAATAATGTGCTTTACTTACCAATAGATAAGATGATCCAGCAGTCGCATCCAGCTTCACAGCCTCATGCTTCTCAAAGCGCGGTAGAACAGCCTGAACAGACAACTAAAATAGAACAGCCTGCGTTGCGAACTACAACTCGCGGTCGTGATGCAAGGGGGCGCCAATGACACAGAATAATAAAATATTGTTAGGCATAGGCGCACTGTTGCTTATCGGCATGATGTGCATATTTACAGTTAATGAAACTGAAAAGGCGATCAAATTCCGTTTAGGTGAAATCGTAAAGTCTGATTACGAGCCTGGACTTCACTTCAAGATACCTTTTATTAACAATGTTAAGAAGTTCGATGCGCGTATCCAGACTATGGATTCAAAACCTGAGCGCTTTTTAACGGCGGAGAAAAAGAATGTGATCGTTGATTCTTTTGTTAAATGGCGAATTGGCGATGTAACCACTTTTTATACAGTCGTAGGCGGGGATATAGATCAAGCCAACTTGCGTCTGGATCAAATTATAAAAGATGCCTTCCGTGGCGAATTCGGTAAACGTGATATCAAGCAATTAGTTTCGACTGATCGCCGGGCTATTCGTGAAATTCTAATCAAAAATTCCAGAGCTATTGCGGCAAATTTGGGTATGGATATTGTCGATGTCCAGGTGAAACGCATTGATTTGCCTAGCGAAGTCAGCAGTTCTGTTTTTCGCAGAATGGAAGCGGAGCGTGAAAGAGTTGCTCGTGAATTCCGTTCACAGGGGGCAGAAGCTGCGGAGAGAATTCGCGCCGATGCAGACAGGCAACAGGTCGTCACGCTGGCTAATGCTTACCGCGATGCGGAAAAGCTGCGTGGCGAAGGCGATGCGAAATCGGCAGAGATATATGCAAATGCATATGGGCAAGATGCTGAGTTCTTTGATTTTTACCGTAGCTTGAACGCTTATAGAGGATCTTTCTCAGGCTCGGATATAATGGTGCTCGAACCTGACTCCGATTTCTTTAAGTACTTTAAGAAGCAAAAATAGCCGTGATGGTTTTAGTGAAGTAGGTTCATTCACTACATTGCTTTAAAATATAGAAACGCTCCGCCCGTGCGGGGCGTTTTGTTTGAGTGGACACGCAAAAATATGCAACAAAAAGACTCCTGGCTGTTGCCAGACGGCATTGATGAGATTTTGCCGGAAGATGCCAAGCATCTTGAAAGCTTACGCCGTAAACTATTGGATACGTTTGCTTGCTGGGGTTATGAGCAAGTTATTCCTCCGTTTATAGATTATCTGGACTCGTTGTTGACCGGTTCAGGGCATGATCTGGAACTGCAAACTTTTAAACTGACGGATCAGATTAGCGGTGAAATGCTCGGAGTAAGGGCTGATATGACGCCGCAGGTTGCCAGAATAGATGCTCATAATCTCAAGCATGAATGGCCCACGCGTCTTTGTTATGTGGGAACTATTCTGCATACACGCGGCGATGCTTTGGAGAAAACCAGAAGTCCGATGCAGATTGGCGCCGAGCTTTACGGTCATGCCGGCAAGGAAAGTGATGTAGAAGTTATTCGTTTAATGCTGGAAATGCTAGCGATAACGGGGTTGCAAAATGTTCATCTTGATTTGGGGCATGTAGGCATATACCGGGCTTTATCGAGACAGGCAGGATTAACGGAAGTACAGGAAACTGCATTATTCGATGTATTGCAGCGCAAAGCCAAGCCAGAGCTTCAGGAGTTAATGGATGGTTTCGCCATTGATAGCGCACTTAAGGCGACGTTTCTTAAATTGCCGGAACTGAATGGTGGCAAGGAAACTCTTGATAAAGCGCGCGCAATACTGTCAGTTGCTGATGGAAATGTGAGACAAGCTTTGGCTGATCTGGAGGCTATCGCGGAAAGTCTGTCTGGCATTTATCCATCACTGCCGATCAGTTTCGATTTAGCGGAACTGCGGGGGTATCATTATCATACCGGTGTGGTATTTGCGGCTTTTGTGCCATCGCTGGGAAGAGAAATCGCTCGAGGCGGTCGCTATGACAACATCGGCGCTGTTTTTGGACGTGCGCGTCCGGCAACAGGGTTTAGTGCCGATTTGAAATTATTATCGACATTAAGCAAGGAAATCAATCAGAAGGAACGGCGGACGCTGATTTTCGCTCCTTGTTTAGATGATTTAGCACTGAACGAAAAAATCAGGGATTTGCGCGCGCAAGGTCAGATTGTTATTCAGCAGTTGCCAGGTCAAACTGGAAATGCCGGGGATCTGGGTTGTACATCTATTTTAGAAAAAGATAATCAAAACTGGGTCGTAACGGCCTTAGCTTAAGTTTGGAATAATTATGGGAAAAAATGTCGTTGTCATCGGTACTCAATGGGGCGATGAAGGTAAAGGTAAACTGGTTGATCTGCTGACAGATCAGGCGGAAGCGGTCGTTCGTTTTCAGGGCGGACATAACGCAGGTCATACTCTGGTTATACGGGGGGAGAAAACCGTTCTGCATCTTATTCCTTCCGGCATCCTGCGGGATGATGTGCAATGCATGATCGGCAATGGCGTGGTATTGTCGCCGAATGCCTTGATGGAAGAAATTGAACTGCTTGAAAAGGCCGGCATCCCGGTCAGAAACCGTCTATTGATCAGTGAGGCCTGCACTCTGATTTTGCCGGTACACGTTGCCATAGATCAGGCGCGTGAAAAAGCACGCGGCAGCAAAGCGATCGGTACGACAGGACGTGGCATTGGTCCCGCCTATGAGGACAAGGCGGCTCGGCGGGGATTGCGCGCCGGTGATCTGCTGAACCCGAAGCGTTTTGCAGACAAACTGAAAGAGTTGGTTGAATATCATAATTTCATGCTGACTAATTATTATCATGCTGATGCGGTAGATTATCAGCAGACACTCGATGAGGCGCTAAGGCTGGGTGAGCAAATCAAGCCTATGCTGGCGGATGTGGGCGAGGAACTCTACAAATATCAGACTGAAGGCAAGAATCTATTATTTGAAGGAGCTCAAGGCGCTTTACTGGATATTGATCACGGTACTTTTCCTTATGTTACCTCGTCCAATACCACAGCGGGCGGAGCGGCGACAGGAA
>CAYPJI010000042.1:0-963 GCA_964411045.1 uncultured Methylobacter sp.
TGGCCAAAACGGCTGATGCCAAGACAAAGGTCTACAGCAAATATGGCCGTGAGATATATGTAAGCGCTAAATCGGGAGGTATGGACCCGGCTGGAAATTTGGTATTGCGGGGCTTGATTGAGCGCGCCAAGAAAGATCAGGTTCCTGCCCATGTTATCGAGAAGGCCATCGACAAGGCTAAAGGCAGCGGCGGTGAAAATTTCGAGCCGGCGCGTTACGAAGGCTTTGGCCCTGGCGGCTGCATGGTGATCGTTGACTGCCTGACCGATAACCCTAACCGTACTTTTGGCGACGTGCGCCAGTGCTTTACCAAAACAAAATGTAAAATCGGCACGCCAGGCACAGTCAGCCACATGTTTGACCATGCCGCCATTCTGGCGTTTCACAATGCTGACGAGGATGCTGTTCTGGAGGTGTTGCTCTCAGCCGATGTCGATGTTGCCGATATTGAAAACGATGAAGGGAAAATCACCGTCTTCACGCCTCAGGGCGACTATTTCAAAGCCAAGCAAGCATTAATGGATGCTTTTGGCGAGATTGATTTTGAGGTGGACGAGATTCAATTTCTGCCCCGGACTGTCACGACGATCAGCGGCGATGATGTGGTGCTGTTTGAAAAGTTCCTGGATATGTTGAACGATCTGGATGACGTGCAGAATGTTTATCATGATGTCGAACTTTGACAGCCCCATCGCCTAATTAGCAGTACAGCATGAATTAGCACCGTTCCGATCCTGGCGGAAGCAGAATTTAATTAGGAAACTGACTATCGGCGATCGCGGCTAAGCTGCATCAGATACCATGGTTCCGCTTCGCCAGGTTCGGCGATTAAAATTGCCCCGTCTTCATTTTTTCACGCAATACATCCAGATATTCCGGACCTACCGCCAATTCACTGAGCGAGTCCTTCAACGCAACTTTATAAACTTCATTCTCGCCGGCACGGGGTTTCAGGCTTCGAAC
>CAYPJI010000042.1:989-12712 GCA_964411045.1 uncultured Methylobacter sp.
TTTGCAGAAATCCCAAAACCGAGTATTTGCGCTCCCAATCCTTGATGGTTCCGTTAACGCCATCCAGAACACTGCCATTCGCCAAGTGAATTTTCAGGGTGTTGGCCGCTTTGTTTTTGGCAATAAACACAATCTCTCCAGGGTCGATAAATTCGGTATGCCACTCATACTCATCAAAACGATTCATAGTGCGATGACGCACTATGATGCGCTTGGGTTGGTCGATACGTTCAGGACGCGCGGCAGACTGTTTTTTCCGTATCCAATCCAATGCTTCATCCACTTTGTCATCATCCAGCGGTTTAAGCAGATAATGAGCGGGGTGTAACCGGTGCGCTTCCACGGCGGTTTGCTGATAACCGGTGATGAATACTATCCACGGCGAACGGGCCAGCCTGTTGATGGCATAGGCCAAGTCCAGGCCAGCCCGTTCGTTTTCAGCTTGAATGTGAATATCCAGAAATACGCCGTCAATTTCCGGATATTCATTAATTAACCGCCATGCGTCCTGGGAACTGGCCGCTTCCGCGATAACTTCAAAATCGGGATGCCGGCGCTTGAGCATGTTTTTTAGGTCCTCACGCGCCCAATATTCATCGTCCACAATAATGACGGAGTGTCTACCTACCATGATGTGGTCCTCTTGGGAATTGTCAAACTCACTTCAGTACCAAGCTCTTCCAGGCTGTTAATCGCCATGGCGGATTGCTGCGGGAAGGCCAGCTTGAGGCTTTGGCGCAAATGATAAAGCGCGCTGCCGTTGCCATTGGGCGAGTCCAGCGGGCGCTTGCCCAGTTCCGCCAGGCGCTGGGCCGGAATGCCGGCGCCGCTGTCGCTGACGCTCACCGTGAACACGTCGCCGTGATCCACGCCGATGATGCCAATTTTAAGAGGCACCTTCTGACCTTGCATGCCGTGCAGCAAGGCATTTTCGGCAAGGGTTTGCAAACAGCGCGGCGGCAAGTGGCAATTGAGCAGTTGCGGCGGGATAGTGCGCTGAAAATGAAAGGCACCCGGAAAACGTAAGGTCTGAAAATCCAGATAGCGTTCTACCTGGACCAGCTCTTGTTGCAGAGAGATCGAATTAGCCCCGGCATTTCGGCGCGTCTCATCCATAAAACGCGCCAGCTTTACTACATATTGTGAGGCGGCTTCCGGATCCCGGCGGATTAATGCTTTGATGGCATTCAAGGTGTTATTCATGAAGTGCGGCTCGATCTGTGCGGTCAGCGCTCTTAACTCAGCCTGCTGGGCCTGGTTTCTCAATCTGTCCCTTTCCAAATCCTGCATCACGAACAGGAACAGCAAAACGCCCAGCGTATTAACGAAAGCCACAGGCAGCAAGGTTTCTGAAACCAGGGTCAGCGCATCGGCTTGAGGCTCTACCCAAACCAGCAATATCAGTTTTTGCATGAGTGTTCCAATTAGCGCAGTAATGCTGGCCCCGGCCACACTGATTGCCCAATTTGGCCGGTACTGAAAAACCAGTCCGGCCCATAGGCCTTGTGCCAACGTTGCAAAGGCGCTGGCATTTCCGGCAAGGCCACCCAGCAGATAACGTTCAAAACCGGCTAAAAATCCAGCGCCCAATCCAACCCAGGGGCCGCCGGTCAAGCCAGCCGCCAGCACCATTAAGTCGCGAAAGCCGATCACGGCCTGGGAGTGCTGCAAGGCATCCGAAAGGTCCACAGGCCAGGTGATGTGTTGGCCGACATGATGCACATCCAGTAAAAGTCCGCTGTGGGTGCCTATGATCGCGAATATGCCAAAAAACATGGAGGATATCAGCCGGCCGCGCCACAGGCAGGAATCGCCCCGCAAAGCCTGTCTGAGCCATTCCATGCGAATGGATACGTAGGCGGCCATCAGCACTACGCAGACACGCTGCGATAACTGCGCGGTATTGTCCAGCCAATCTAGCATGATGTCTGTCGGGTAGTGCATATTGCTATCTCGCTATTCATGGAGGTTGCGTAATTGTTTTTCTCTGCGAAAACAAGCATCGATTTGATTTTAATGCTGACTTAAGCTTAGCCAAAATCTTCTTCCTCAGCCTCGTCTTTCATCCGGAAATTCCAGTCATTCATCAGCCAATGCCCTTGTTTGGCGTTAGCCGTATGGCAGTACCGTTTTATTTTGGAAATACTCAGCCCAACCGAGCGAGCACGCGAGGTTACCTATTTTTGATGGCTGGAGATTCTTATCTGGCCGGGGATTATGCACAAAAATAAACGCTGCCGGCGAAAAAGAGTTTCAGGCAGATACACCACCACAATTTTCCAACGATTGATTTTTTTCATCAAGGGACGAGGCAGTTTATGAACAACTCGGAACAGATATTGTATGAGCGCATCATGTGCTTCTCATTCAATAACAGTAATGAAATGCTGTCATTCGAAAAAAGGCTGAGCCTTGAAAACGGCTGGACAGACGATTTCTGCGCGCGCGTGATCGACGAATACAAGCGTTTTACTTTCCTGGCGATTGTCGCCGGCCATCCCGTAACCCCGTCGGACCAAGTCGATCAGGTATGGCATCTGCACCTGATTTATTCAAAGTCCTACTGGAATCAGTTCTGTCCTCAGGTGCTGGGGAAAACGCTGCATCATGTGCCTACCAGCGGCGGCCCGCAGGAGTCGGAAAAATTCCGGCAGTGGTACCAGGACACGCTCGATAGTTACCAGCGCTGCTTCGGCCAGAAGCCGCCGGAAGATATCTGGCCCGATGTTTCCATCCGGTTTGGCGAGGATCTGTACTTTCAAAGAATCAACACAAAACGGCACTGGATCATACCAAAGCAGCAGCTGAACCGTTTATTACGCAACGCTGCCTTAGGCATTTTTCTGCTTTTCTTCATTTTTGGTCTTCCGCTAGCGAATGACGGATGGCATTCGAGTGTCTCCTGGACAGTTGAGCTTCAATCAAAAGGTCAACTTATTGTCAGTGCTATTGGCGCTTTGCTTCTTTTCGTAATCAATGGGGATGAAGACATTAATCTGTTTTGGGTTATGGCGCTTATTGCAGTGTTCTTGGGACTTATCGGGAATTATTATTCGTACCGTTGTCCGCAATGCAAGCGATCAGGGGCGCTGGAAAAGACCGGAGCGATTGAATCAGAGAGCAGGTTCCAGCGTGATCTTGAAGAGTGGAAATGCCGGTTTTGCGGTTATAGACAATGGAAATACAAGTCTTCAACCGGAGGTGATGGAGGATGCGGAGGCGATGGAGGATGTGGAGGAGGCGGTTGTGGCGGCGGTGGTTGCGGCGGAGGGGGATAAGACTCATCCATGTGTCTTGGAAACGATCATGATGACAAAGACGAGAGTGCCGTGAACCGCTTCAATAAATCCGATCAACAGGCAAAACCGAACCTTAGCCGCTCTCGTCCTTTATTTTTCAGAGGCAAGATAGTCTCCGGACCTCAATCAGTCGGTCGGCAGACAAGCTCGATTTCAGCAGTCAATCTGCGATTTCGATCAGGAGCGGATATTGGAGACATCATAATCCCTAGCATGGCGGAGCAGCCAAAGACGGCCTGGCTGACCATCGCGGCAAATCCCTTGAAGCGTTCAATTTTCAGCTTCGGCAATAAAAAACCGCCCTTGCGTTTGCCTCAAGGCGGTTTCTTAAGCGAGTCAGCAGGATGCGCCGCCCATTATTTTCAAACCTGTCATGTGTTAGTGAATATGTACTTCACGGGATTTCACGGTATCGCTTCTTCGCAAAGCATAGTCATCCGCATCCTTGGTTCTCTTGGTTCCATCCTCATTGAACTCAATGAGCGTTCCTTCATCTTCAATATGATAGCGCCGTGTTTTCGTTCCTCCCTTTTTTGGCGTTAAGACAACGGTCTGATTTTCATCATCCCAGCTGTATTTGCCTTTTTCATAATACTCCCTTGAAGACTCTCTGGCATACTGAGTCACCAGCAGATAATTGTTGTTCTGTTTTAAGGACAGCGTCGATTTAACTCCTGAGCAATCGTCGCAAGGGAGATAGCCGTAAAACACGCCGCGGAATACCTTGCTTTCATCGGCGTGGTTTTGGTGCGCCGAGTGATCTACTTCATCCTGGTGGAGCTTTGCACGCGCTTTGGCGAACTCTTCCTGAGCTTCAAGGTCTGTTGCCGCCATTGCCGGAACCGCAGTAATCAGACTGCTAAAAAGTAAAAAAGCCAGATTGTGTTTTAATTGTTTTTTCAATGTTCGCATGATGACCTCCCAGAAAATTAACGATGGTTGTGCTGGTGGGAAATTTACCAGATTTACCAAAGATTTACCAAAAAGAGCTTGTAAATGTGTCGGCAAACCCGGCCCTGGAATCGCCTTTATGCGAGAATGCCAGATATTCTTTACGGATAGGCGACCGGACGATCCCTGCTATGCGTATGTTTTTTAACGCCTCCAATTCCGGCCAGGCTCATTGAATAGTTGGCAAAGAATGCCAAGATTTACTGGCGCCTTCGCATATTCCTGATAGCTTGCCGACACCCTTGGCGGGAGATAGAGCGCTTGCGGCCCGGGCTGTGCCGATATCGGGCAGGTACATCAGGTTCGCGCTTTTGATATGCTGCCTGATTGTACGTCCGCAGCAGGAATTTCAGTTTTTTCAGAAACGGCTACTTCGCTCAAAATGGCGGTTTTGCCAAGGTTGGCTTTAGTTGACCAGTGTATGGCCGCGCTGGCGCATACATTTTTTGAATGATCGTTTAAAGTCCTCGTTGGCTTCATAACCTTTCCACAATCCGGCAGGGATAGCCAAAATAGCGCCGCCTGCGGCGCCTGTCGCAGCACTGCCCGCTATAGCGCCAACAGCAGCGCCGCCCGCGGCACCCGTAACAGCGCCAACACCAGCGCCCATCCCGATTTCTTTCGTGACGTCCGATGCTTGATCCGCCAGTGTCTTGCACTCCAGCATGTCGCGCTGAACGGTTTCAGGATGCTGGTCCATGCGGGGATCGACAATCGGACGCCAGCCGCTCACGGATGCGCAGCCGGTGGCTAATGCAGAAAGAACCAGTATTGTTGATAAATTACTTCTTTTCATGTTTTTTCTCTAAATAAAAGGCATATTTTAATCGTCAAATTAAATTTTATAATTTTAAAATTAGCGCAGAGTTAAATAATGGCTTTTAAGACCTCGACGGACAGTGAAGCGATCTTGCTGATCGACCTCTTATGGCGGCGGTAAAGCCTGACTCTATGACTGCTGTCGACTTTGTGATTGTGCGATTTAAACAGGCCGAAGGAGGTTGGGCTTTCACCCGCGCGGGCCAAAGGCCTAAAGATGTCTGTGCATAACGGTTTCATTCGGCTT
The DNA here is from genome assembly GCA_964411045.1 of uncultured Methylobacter sp. GTDB lineage: Bacteria > Pseudomonadota > Gammaproteobacteria > Methylococcales > Methylomonadaceae > Methylobacter. Next base: position 6,306 of record CAYPJI010000042.1, read on the forward strand.
ATTCGACGCCAACTCAATCAACCCCTGAATATATTCCAATGCCACATCTTCATGGCGGGTCGCCAGATACATGGTTTTGGTTAGCGGCAAGTTTTTAAAGCGCAGGCTGTCCAGCGACAGTTTGTCGGCTTTTTCCGTCAGCAGCCATTCCGGCAGCAGGCAGACGCCGCGCTGGCTGGCTGCCAGTTGCAGCATGATATCGGTTTCCTCGACAGTGATGTGGTTCAACGGTTCAATGCCGGCGGGTTGCAGGATTTTCCGGAACATGTCCAGGCGTTCCCGGTCAACTGGATAGGTCAGAACGACCTCCTGTTGCAGGTCCGAGGGCTCGATAAAGCCGCGCCCGGCCAGACGGTGCCGGCTTGCGACAATGAGCACCAGCTCAAAATCGAACAAGGGCTGATAATGCAGCACGCCGTTAAAGGCAGGATCGGATGTCAGGACTGCGTCCAGCTTATATTGCCTGATGGCTTCAAAGGAATTGAACCGGTAACGGGACGTGACTTCGACAGCCAGATCCGGCCATGCCAGCAGATAAGGCTGGAGGATGGTGCGGAACCATTCATAGCAGGCGTGGCAGTCGATGCCGACGGTCAGTTTGCCGGTTTTTCCGGCGCCCAGCAGGGCTAGGTGCTGTTCGGCGGAATCAACGGTGGCGATGACTGACTCGGCGACGTCGGAGAGGTATTTTCCCGCCTGGGTCAGTATCAGCATGCGCCCCTGCTTCCGCCACAGGATGACGCCCAGACGCTGTTCCAGATTTTTCATTTGATGGGACAGGGCTGACTGGGTCAAGTGCAGCTGTTCGGCGGCCGCGCTTAAAGTCCCGCTTCGCTTGAGCGCCAGCAGGATGCGCAGATGGATCAGTTCCATTTATGAATTTTTCTCATCAAATAGTGAGAAACTATCAATATTTGTCATGTTACGCAAGCCCTACAATGCGCTTGTCCCTTAAATACACGACGAGAGCAATAACAATGATAAAAATTCACAATCTGGGCTTTCCCCGTTTAGGCGAAAACCGTGAACTGAAATTTGCCCTGGAGCGCTACTGGCGGGGCGAGATCGATCAGCCGGCCCTGGACGAGGCTGCCGCCGAAATCCGCCAGCGCCATTGGCGGCTGCAAGCCGGCTGCGGGCTGGATTTTATCCCCGCCGGCGATTTTTCCTACTATGATCATGTGCTGGATACCAGCGCCATGCTCGGCGTTGTGCCTGAGCGCTTCGGGTCCTTGACACAACCGCTGGGCCTGGATACTTATTTCAGAATGGCGCGAGGCCGGGCTACCGATGGACAGGCGTATCGGGCCTGCGAAATGACCAAATGGTTTGATACCAATTACCATTACCTGGTCCCGGAACTGGAGCCGGACCAACAATTTGCCCTGTCCAGCACCCGATTGTTCGATGAGACCGGCGAACTGCAGGCGTTGGGCTTCAATCCGAAACCGGTTCTGCTGGGGCCGTTGACTTGGTTATGGCTGGCAAAATCGGCAACCGATTTTAACAAGCTGGACCTGCTGGACCGCTTGCTGCCGGTTTATGGGGAAATCTTTCAGCGCCTGGCCGGGCAGGGCGTGGAATGGATACAAATTGATGAGCCCATTCTGGGGCTGGACCTGCCCGTTGCCTGGAGCAGCGCCTTTGAAACCGTTTATCATCGCCTGCAGAACAATGCGGTCAAAATCCTGTTGGCCACGTATTTTGGCGAGCTGAACGCACATGCCTCATTGACCTGTAAATTGCCGGTGGCTGGACTTCATATCGATCTGGTCAAGGGAATCGAGCAATTGACGCACGTCCTCGATAACTTTGCCGATCACAAAGTGCTGTCGCTGGGGCTGGTTGACGGGCGCAACGTCTGGCGTACCGACCTGGATTCGGCGCTGGCGACTGTCGCCGGCGTACGTGAGCGTTTCAAGGGCGAGCTCTGGCTGGCGCCTTCCTGTTCATTGCTGCATGTGCCGATTGACCTGGAGCTCGAGACTGCATTGGATGAAACGGTTAAACCCTGGCTGGCGTTTGCCCGGCAAAAACTCTCGGAACTGGCGGTTTTGCGCCGGGCTGTCGAAGAAGGAACGGCGGCCGCTGAGCCGGAGCTGTCGGCATCAAGCGCTGCGATCCGCTCACGCCGGGAAAGCGGCTTGGGGCATAATCAGGCCGTTCAGGCCCGGGTTGCAGCCATCGATGAAGCCATGGGCCGGAGGCGGAGCTGTTTTACGGTACGGCGTGAACAGCAGCAAATCAGGCTCAGGCTCCCCAGCTATCCGACTACGACAATCGGCTCATTTCCGCAAACGCAGGAGGTCCGCAGGGTTCGCCACGAATTCAGGCAGGGCCTGCTCAGCGAGCAGGATTATAACCAGCTGATGGAACAGCAGATCGAGCACTGCATCCGCGAGCAGGAGGAACTGGGCCTTGATGTGCTGGTGCATGGCGAATCGGAACGCAACGACATGGTGGAATACTTCGGAGAACAGCTGGACGGCGTCCTGACCACTGCCCACGGCTGGGTGCAATCCTATGGAACGCGCTGCGTCAAACCGCCGGTCATTTACGGCGATATCAGCCGGCCTGCGCCTATGACGGTGCGCTGGATCACTTATGCGCAAAGCAAAACCGGCAAACCGATGAAAGGCATGTTGACCGGCCCGGTCACTCTACTGAACTGGTCTTTCGTCCGCGATGATCAGCCGCGTCCGGTCACTGCCTATCAGCTGGCGCTGGCCTTGCGGGATGAAGTGCTGGAGCTCGAAAGGGCCGGCATTCCGATCATTCAGATCGATGAACCGGCTTTCCGGGAAGGGCTGCCGCTGCGCCAGTCGCAATGGGCCGAGTATCTGGATTGGGCGGCGCGCGCTTTCCGCATCAGCGCCAGCGGCGTTCAGGACACTACGCAAATTCACACGCACATGTGTTATGCGGAATTCAATGACATCATCGAGGCCATTGCCGGACTGGACGCCGATGTGATCACCATCGAGGCCTCGCGATCCGATATGGAACTGCTGGATGCGTTTATCGATTTCCATTATCCGAACGATATAGGACCGGGCGTTTACGATATCCATAGCCCGAATATCCCGACGACGGAAGATATTGTCTCGCTGTTGAAAATGGCCGGCGAAAGAATCAGTCACAAGCAGTTATGGGTCAATCCGGATTGCGGCCTGAAAACGCGGCAATGGGATGAAGTCCGGAAAGCGCTGGCCAATATGGTTGAAGCTGCTAAAATCCTGCGCTCTGCTGAAACGGAAGGCGGGGTTTTGCCCTGAATGAGCGGGATATAACAAACGGATAGTACGGAACCGGAAATATGTTGCCGGGCTTTTTGGAAGAAAAGCCAGGCGCTTTCCTTTGGAGATGCCTGCCAGTCCGTCGCGACGATACCAGGATTTAATCCTTTCCATGGGGGGTGAAAGAAACCCGATGGCCAGAGCAATTGTCAGGTAATGCATACTCTGTTTGAGCTCAATAACCCTATCATATAAAGAATTAACAAAATTAGCGTGAAAACTTATGAAACGATTGGATTCGGAATGCATCTAAATTAAAGCTGGCTCTGAGACTGGCTCTATGGGAGTTGCGAACAGGTCCGAGCCGAAGAAAGAGGGGATTTGTTCAAGCCGAAGTGGATAATAAAGAACAACAGGAGTATTTCATAATGCGCAGAGCCATTACCGCGATCTCATTTATGTTGTTTGGGGCTTCAATCTTGATTTTTATTTCGGCACTATTAATTCCTGTGCTGAGCGAGTCGACTTCGCAGAAGGTAATCAGCAAAACAGAAGCCTATAAACCATCTGGATCTTCTGAAAAGATTGTCAAAAAATCGATGCCTGAACAAATGCAGGAACCGGTTGCTCTTAAAAAACCGGATTCATCCATAACGCAGTTGGAAAGCAAGGTCGAGCCAAACGATAACGCAAATGATCGAAACCGAAAGGATCCGATCGTCATGCTTTCAAAGGATGCCAACCTCACGCCTTCGAAGGAGCCAAACGATAACGCAAACGATAACGCAAATGATCGAAACCGAAAGGATCCGATCGTCATGCCTTCAAAGGATGCCAGCCTCACGCCTTCGAAGGAGCCAAACGTTACGCTTTCTAAGGCTCAGAACGTCATGCCTTCACCACAGGCTTCTCCTGAACCCGTTGTTGCGCGAATTCATGCGAAACTGCCAGAGCCGGTAAATCCAATGTCTGCAGAGGAAAAACGCCCTGCTGAGCACAAACCGGCGCGCCTGCTTGTGCTTGATGGAAGCTCGTTTCCTCCGGGGGAGGTAAGACCCAATGCAAAAGCGCAGAGAGCGATTGATGCAATTGTCCCGCTTATCAGCGCGCAGCCTTTGGATAAGGTCATCGTTGAAGGGCATGCCGACAAATCGACACCGGTCGGCTTTAGTTCTGCTCAGGCCCTTAAATGGAACAAAATCGTCTCGATGCAGCGTGCAAAGGTAGTTGCTCAGCTGCTGAAGCAGAAAGGAGTCGCTAGCGACAGAATCATTGTTAAAGGTCTTGGCGATGCCGTTCCGCTTGCTTCCAACCTCACTTGGGAGGGGCGGTCGAAGAATCGCCGCGTGGAGATAAGACTAGCGCCTGCGCGGCAGTAGTAATTTAAATTTGCTTTACCTGGAAGGTATTTGTTCAGAAAGTTTGTCGTATGGATGGATAGGCCATGGGCGGAAAAGGGGTTTAATGGCAGTGGGACGATTGGTGCGGAAAGAAGTACGGGAGTTAAAAACTCTTGATGCCTGTACCCGAAAAGACCGGAATGATCCGGTTGGGCATGCCGCCGAATACCCGATGAACTGCTACTTTTTCTCATATAGGAATTGCATATCAACCCTGAATTGAAAAGTTAAAGGTATTTAATAAAACGTCACAAGGACGGCAATCTCTGCGGGGTGATTATGGATGAAGTACATAATATTTCAGACGCTGTGCTGAAGCGTATCCGTCTTTTGAACAATCTGGAACGAGGTGGTATGTATACAAATCATTTTTCATTACAAAGCCTGCCGTTTGAAAACGTGTCTGATCCGGCATGTTTTTTCGAACGAGGCGATTACAGTCGTGTGCTCAGTCGCATAATTGATAGTTTATGGGCGGGAAGAGGCTTGATGGTGGTAGTAGGGCCCATCGGCACAGGGAAAACCACCTTGAGCCAAAAGCTCATGGTATCCATCCCCGAGAAAACCAGAGTAATCTGGTTGGGCGAGCCGCCGGATACCAGTGATGAACTGTTGCTTTTTCTCACACAGGAATTGCAAATCAGGCCTGAGCTGTCCGGCAGAATTTTTGTTTTAAGAGATCTCAAGGACTATTTGATAAAGCTCCATAGCGAAGGCAATCGCTGCCTGCTGATCATAGATGAAGTGCACAAGATATCCGACGATGTGCTGGAGTGCGTCCGGATTTTGAATAATCTTGAACACGGCAACATCAAACTAATACAGATGCTTCTGATCGGGCAGGAGGAATTTCTTGCCAAATTGGCCCAGCCTAACCTGGAGTCGTTCAAACAGCGTATCGCCTGGCTAGAGGCCATTGGCAGAATGACGCCTCTGCAAACGCATGAATATATCATGCATCGATTGAAAATCGCGGGCTGCCAGTCAAGAATTTTTACCGACGAGGCCATTGAAACGCTTATAGGCGCCGCCCGGGGTACGCCTCGTCTGGTTAACACATTCTGCGACAGGGCGCTTCGTGTCAGCTATGAAGCCAACAAAACTTTAGTTGATCTGGAGAGCATCAGGCGGGCGGCCGATGAAATAGGGCTAGGGAGCGAAGTTTATTTATCGCTGCCGAGTCGTCAACGGGAGACACCGGCGCAAAACGCCGCACCGCAAGTTTCGCCCTTAAAGAACAATTTCAGCCAGGCTGCGCCCAGTTCAAGAAGAAGCCCAACCAAGCCGGCCGACAAAATCCAGCCGGCACGTGCGCATCAGGGCAATTCTTCCTGGACGTTTCCGATATTGCTGCTTGGCGGCTCTATTTTATTGTTTGCAGCCAGTCTTTGGTTTTTTCTGTCTTATAGAGCAAACCTGTGAGCGGGAGCTCGATATTTTAATTTCAGAAGTCTGGTAACGTTTTCCTATAGTTGCGGGTCATGGAAGAAAAAACATTATGACGGAAAAGCATATGGCCAGGATGGAAGCTACAGCATTTGCAGAAAGAAGTGATATTGCCAGTCAATCAAACAACGTGAACTGATTGACGAAAATGCTGTTGAGGCCGGCTTGCGGATGCTAATCTACTCTTGATTGCCCGCTATAGGAGAAAGCGATGAATATTGCCCACCAACACTCTTCCAACCCCGTACGGACGCGACTGCTCAAGGCGGCTCTGGAATGTTTTTTAGCTGACGAATACCACAAGGTCACTACCCGGCTGATTGCC
>CAYPJI010000043.1:0-12584 GCA_964411045.1 uncultured Methylobacter sp.
GCTTTTCAGCGACTCGAGCGGACACTCGGGCGCGAAAACGCTGTTTTTCACCGGCGGAGACGCGTTTTATCTGAAAATTGCGGAGCGCAGGACGCTGCGCCCGGAATATGAGCGGCTCGCGTGGTTTTCTCGGCGCGTCGCGGCAGGCGGGCATTGGTTTCCCGGTTTTTGGGGCTTAACAGATCGAGGCCCAGTTTGCTGTCCCAGCCCAACCACTGCTTGCTGATTTCGACTTCAATGCCGTCGATTTGGGCTTTGCCGATGTTTTCCGCGCTGAATTGAAATGTGACCGGATTCGTGACCGGCGTGATCATGTTGTCGATGTTGGTATGGTAGGCCCGCACTTCCCATTGCAGCCAGTGGTCGCCGGCAAGCCCCGCTTCGAACGAGGTCGATTTTTCCGGTTTCAGGCTGGCATTGCCATAATTCGGAAAATAAAGATCGTTGAACGTCGGCGCCTTGAAGGCATTGCCGAAGCTGGCAAAAGGGCTGATGCCGAAGTCTGAATTATAGCGCCAGCCGAAATTGCCGGTGACATAATCGCCGAAAGCCTCATTTTCATCCCAGCGCAACGAGGCATTGATAAAGTGATTGTTTAGTACGCGGCTGTGCAACTCCGTGAACACGCCGACATCATAGCGCGATTTCTCCTTATAAGGCGTTGTGCTGTCCACTTCATCGACGCGGTAATCCGTACCGGCAATCAATTGATGGTTATCAGATAAGGTGAAATTATTCAGCCAGGTGGTGTTCCAGCGCGTCGTGTTGAAGCGGCTGGCGAATGAACCGTCGGGCGCAAACTGATCGCTGTCATCGCGACTTTGGCCAAAGCGCAGCGTTGACCGCCAGTCGTCCATCAGATCCATGCTGGCGGAGGTGCCGACAACCTGGTCGACGAATTTAGTTTTATTCTGAGCGTTGCCATCGTATTCGTTTTTGCCTTCAGTACGCATGAAAAACGCTTCTATTTCGGCGTTATTGTCGAAGCGGTGGCCAAGCCGCGCATTCAAGCCCGTGTTGTCGTAACCGTCCTTGTCGGGCTGATCGAAACCGAAACGCCCCGGGATCGGTTCACGGTTATTAAAGCCCTGAGAGTTGAAATGCGAGGCGCCCAGACTGTACCAACTGTTCTTCCATTTGCCGCTGACCGTGCCGGACGTCTTGATCGTATCGTATGATCCGCCGCCTGCATCCAGTGTGAAACTGGGCTTTTCTTGAGTGCTGCCTTTGCGCGTAAAGATCTGAATGACGCCGCCTATCGCTTCCGAGCCGTACAGGCTCGATTGCGGGCCTTTGATGATCTCCACCCGTTCGATCTGGTCGATGGGAATAAACTGAAACGGCGTCGTGCCGGCGGTGGCCGAGCCAACCTTGATGCCGTCGATCAGGACCAGCACATGATCGGAATTGGTGCCGCGCATAAATACGCTGGTATTTTGCCCGTAGCCGCTCTGTGCCATATCAATGCCGGTTGTATTCCGTAACAGTTCCGGCAGGGTCTTGGATTGCAGGCGTTCGATATCGGTCCGCGTATAAATTGTTGACGCGGCCGCCAACTGGTCCTTCGGCGTTTCCGTTCGTGTGGCCGTTATGACCATCTCGGGTAAATTGAGTGAATTGTCCGCCTGGGTTTCCCGAGCCTGTAACGGGCTGTTAAAACCGGCCAACACTAATGAACCGACTATGAATTTTTGCATGTGTCCTCTGCGCCGCCCGCGCATCAAGGTTGTGTGTAATTACAACGGAGGACAAAAGAAGACGACAGGAATGTGCGGTCTTTTTCGTAGACAGCCCTCCGCTGTACCGAATTAAACTTTCGGGCCGGTCTCCGGGCTTATAAGTGGCGCGAGCCTGAATCGTCACCTTCCCGTGTATGACACAGTGGCATTTTAACGATTCTTTTACTTATCTACCGTTGCGGGGGCAGCGTCGGCTTTGGCAGGACCTGACCGACTTCCCGTTTAACCATCAGTCGTAAAATCCGATGGAACCTGAAAGCAGGCGGCAATTATAAGGGGTAAGTGGGATAAAGCAAATTAATGATGGGCGCATATGCCTCAAGCAATTGGTATTGGAGAAAATATGCAATGGTTCGATTTGAAGCAGACCGTAGTTTACGTATTTTCTAAGCCTGATGATCAGATTCAATGAACGTAGTATTTACTGTGAAAAATTACACTGTTTATTGTGAAAAATTACATTGTTGATCGAAATCTATAAAGGATAAGATTCTGCTTGAGATAGATTGAAATATCTCTACTTTTAAGTATGCTTTACATTTCAAATTCTCCATTCAATCCAATTTAAACTTCAGGAGGCAGATAATGCGTCTAAATTTAGCCATAATTGCGGCTTTGCTACCGATCCATCTTGTCTTTGCAGCGGATAATCCCGTGTTGCAGGGCGATTCATTGGCAATCTCTCATGTCGATACGCCTGAGCAGGTTGGGCAATATCGGGATGCCAGATTTCAACGGAATGAAAAAGACGGTGCCTGGACATTGTCAGGCATGACAGAAACCCAATTGGCGACGGTAGAAAAAGTCGAAGTAATCAAAATTCGCTCTCGTCCTGTGCAAATATTTCTAAAGGTGAGCGGCTATCTTCCTAGCCCCTGTTATCAACTGGAGCAGGCCGGCCAACGCTATGAGCCTGTCTTCGGCATACCGGAAGCTAATCTGCCGGCGGGACGGTTCGAAGTGGCGCTGGGGCTTGTTCCGCTGCAAACTTTTGCCGTGTGCGCTCAGGTTATTGAGCCGTTCGAACGCATTATTCCTCTGCCTGTTTATGGGCTGAGTCAGGGTGCTTACGAATTCGATGTCAATGGCATTACAGGATCATTTCGGTTAAATACTGATAACAATCTGCCGGTTTTTTACGGCTCGAAAGACAAGCCCATTCCTGTATTGGGCGGCATCGTTCCTTTAAAATAATCGGCAGGCAACGATCACCCTTAATCAATAAATTTGAAGTGAGTGGAATTCAGAATGACACAGGTGCAGCTTTTTGAATTCCGCCGCTTAATCTACGGGCTAGTGAAGGTGGATTATCGCTCTACCGCTGGCAGTCACTGCAAAATACCGTTGACCGGTTGGCTAGTCTGATTTCCTTTAAAATCTGTTGGCATCGGGCGCAAGGCAGCCCGACGCGCCCGTAGACATTGAGTTGTTGCTGAAAATAACCCGGCTTTCCGGCTTCATTGACGAAATCGCGCAACGTCGTGCCGCCTTGTTCAATAGCCTGGCGCAAGATCACTTGAATACAGCCGGCCAGTTTCTGATAGCGGGATAAGGAGATTTTTCCCGCCTGGCGCGCAGGGTGTATGCCGGCCATGAATAAGGCTTCATTGGCGTAGATGTTGCCGACGCCGACGACGATGTGGCTGTCCATAATGAATGACTTGATGGGCGTTTTCTTGTTTCTGGACAGATCATAGAGAAGATCGCCGCTGAAATTCTCCAGCAGCGGCTCGGGGCCCAAGTTTTTGAGCAAGGGATGCTGTTCGGCCGGTTCCGTCGTCCACAACACCGCGCCGAACCGGCGCGGATCATTGAAGCGCAGGATGATTTCGTCCGCGAAAATAAAGTCGATATGGTCGTGCTTGCCGGCCGTCTGCCCGTTAGAAATGATCCGCAAACTGCCGGACATGCCCAAATGCAGCAGCAGCGTGCCGGCATCGGTCGCAAGCAACAGGTATTTCGCTCTTCGGGAAACTGTCTGTATGCGCAGCCCTTTCAAGATTTGCTCGAGATTTTCCGGTACGGGCCAGCGCAGCCTGGGCTGGCGGATAATGACGCGTTTGACGGTTTGCCCTTCAATATAAGGCGTTATGCCGCGTCGGGTCGTTTCAACTTCGGGTAATTCAGGCATGAAAGTAAAGCTAAAGCATTATAGGGAGCTGTATTTTATTTATAAAGCATAAGACCACGAAAAACACAGAGGACGCGAAGCTTTATTCGGTTTTTATCGCTGTTTACGTTTGCGCCAGACGAAAAAACCGGAGCCCGCTAGCAATAACGGTATGACAATCAGAAAGCCAAAACCGATGACCGCAACGGAGGTTTCCGTTAACTGCAGGGTTTTATCGGTAGCGGTCTTGGCCGGGATGTCGATAAACTGGTCTTCATGGATCAGCCAGTTGACGATTCTAAGGCCCATGTCCAGATTGCCGACATTGCCGATATAGGCATTGGACAAAAAGTCGCCGTCGCCGACAACGACGATGCGTTGCTGGTTTTTTCCATTGACAGTGCGCGTCAATGCATAGGCTACAGGTAATGGGCCTTGTTTTTCGTCGCTGTCGGCATCAAAACGGACTTCATCGCTGGCAGAGCCGGTTTCTGTCCAGGATTGCTGCGCGCTGTCGAATAGGGTTTCAGCCTGGAAATTCGATTCCGCATCCATCTCCAGCGCCGCGGCCGCAGGATAGATTGTCGTGGTTTGAAAGCCTTGGGTAACGGCGTGTTGCGCATATTCCGCCACAAGGACAAAGCTCGGATCGGTAATGCCGTAAAGTTTGGTGCTGCCGTCCATAATGGCGCCTGGCAATCGGTGGACGCCCAGGCGTTGTTCCAATATATCCAGATGCTTGGCGTCAGGGTCGGTCAGCACGAGCAGATTGCCGCCTTGTTCTACGTAGCGATTGATAATCTCGATTTCATTGGCCAGCAGCGGCACGGCCGGCGCAGTCATGACCAGCAGGGCAGAGTTGTCGGGTATGGCTGGCAGCGTGGCCAGGTTAATGGTTTGGGCATTGATCTTGCGGCGGGCCAATTCCTTGCCTAACTGCTCCAGATCAAAATTGGCTTGTCCGTCAATGGAGCGTTCGCCATGGCCGGTCAGGAAGGTGATCCAGCGCTCGTGAGCATTGGCCAATTGCAGCAGGGCGTTGGTCAATGATGATTCATCAACAAAGGTTATTTTCTCGATACGGCCCTGATAATCGACCAGAATGGCGCCGGCCGCGCCGATATTCAGTTCGCGCGTTTTTTCCGGCTGCGCGTCAGGATCTATAAAAGCAAGGCTCAGATTCGATTTATGCCGTTTGTAACGATCGATCAGTTGCGCAATCTGGCTGCGTATTGGCTGATCCGCTTTCATGTAAACCGTAATGGCTATTGGGTCCGGCATGGAGGCGAGCAGTTTGACTGAGGCGGGCGACAACGTGTTGCCGGCATTGGCGGTTATGTCTGCTTCCAGCGTATAGCGACTGCTTAACCAGGCCAATCCGCCGATAGCACTCAATAAGACCAGGGTCAGAAGCAGGTTTTTCAAGCGTATCCGCTGATGTATGCGTTGGGATATCTTCATTTTTGTAAACGGTCGTTATCGAGTCTGCGAATGCTGAGCAGGATGAATGTGCCGGTAAACAGCAGAAAATAGCTGATATCGGCGCTGCTGATCAGGCCGGTTTGAATGTTCTGAAAATGCCTCAGCAGGGACAGGTATTCAAACAATTCGCTGCGCTGGTCTTCAATGCCCGTAGTCCAGTCTATAAGCCACAGCACCAATAACAGGCCAAACGTGCCCAGGGCAGCGACGGTCGGATGGCCGGCCAGACAGGATACAAAAAGGCCGATAGCGGCGAAAGTCGAAACCAGCAGCAATAATGCCAGCATATTGGCGAATAATTTGCCGAAATCCAGTTCGCCGCCCGCCAGCAAGGATAACGGCATCAGTGCGGTCAGCAGGATAATCAGCAATAACAGGCCGAGCGTGCCCAGATATTTGCCGATGATGATATCGCCGTTGGAAACAGGCGCGGAAAACAGCAATGACAGGGTTTTGTTTCGGCGTTCCTCGCAGATCAGCCGCATGGTCAACAAGGGGGTCACCAGTAACAGGATGATGGCCGCATTGCCGAACAAAGGCGTGACGACAATATCGGTCAGTCCCGGCGCACCCTCAATAGCGGTCAGTTTAGGCTGGAGCATGGTGAAGGTTTCAACCTGGGATAAGAATAAAAAAGCCAGGATAAATTGCAGGATAGCTAATATCGTCCAGGCCATCGGCGATAAAAACAGGGTCTTAAACTCACGCGCAGCAATAGCTAGGATCATAAATCGATCTGTTTCGGCTCTTGGGTCAGGGTAATAAAAATATCTTCCATCGATTGCTTTACAGGTGTCAGTTCTTGCAAACCCCATCCCGAGGCGATGATGGTTTCGGCAATTCGCTCAACGGTGTTGTCGGTCATGCTGTGATGGATTTTGATCTGATGTCCGGTTATTTTGTCTATGGATGTCACGCCGGGCAACGTCAATAATACGCCTACATTAGGCTCAAGACGCGTAGCGACCCGCAACGTGCCCGTATTCATTTGCCGGTTAAGTCCGGCGATGGTTTCATTCAGAATCAGCCGTCCCTGATGGATAATTTGCACATGCGAGCAGGATTCCTGCACTTCGGTCAGAATGTGCGTGGACAGGATGACCCCATGATCCCGGCCCAGTTCGCGGATCAATTCACGGATTTCACGGATCTGTATAGGGTCGAGGCCAACGGTCGGCTCATCCAGTATGATGATTTCCGGGCTGTGCAGGATAGCCTGGGCGATACCGACCCGCTGTTGAAAACCTTTTGACAGATTGGTAATCAGCCGATCTGCGACATCGCCAAGGCCGCAGCGCTCCTTGGCCTTATCGACAGCCTGCCTGATCGAATGCCGCGGGACGCCATGCAATTGCGCGCAGTAATGCAAGTATTCCTGCACGCTCAGTTCGCGGTAGAGAGGCGGTGTATCGGGTAAATAGCCCAGGCTCTGCTTGGCCGGTCTGGGTTGGTCGAGCAGATCAAAACCGTTAATTTTAATCTGGCCGGCGCTGGGCGCCAGATTGCCGCACAGCATCTGCATGGTTGTGGTTTTGCCGGCGCCGTTGGGTCCCAGGAAACCCAGAACTTCGCCTTTGGACAGGGTAAAGCTGACATCATGGACGGCGCAATGCTTGCCGTAATAGCGATACAAATGCTCGGCTTCTATAAGAGTTGTCATGTTGGCGATTAAACTTGTTTCAGCAGGCTTTCCAGTTCGGTTTGAATTTTTTTGCGAAAAAACAGAAATTTCCAACGGGTGCCGCCGCATTGTTTCCATAATATGGCCGAGCGAATGCCTGCCAGCAGCAATGCGCGTATTTTATTGACTATGTCGGGTCTGGCTATATAGGCCGGATTGCCATTGACCATGATTCTCGGCTGCAGGGTGCTGATGGTGCTGTGGTATATCTCGCCAAGATTAGCCAGTACATTTTCATGCATCGGTTCGAAATGCCCGCTTTGGATCTGGGCTTTTTCCACGCCGTTTCGTATGGCCTTGATCATGTCCGGACGGCTGGACAGTTGCTTCTCCAGAAAAACCAGGGAGGCGGAATAACGCGCCTGCTCAGGGTTGACAATTTTATAACCGGTCATTTGCTCATTAAGTTGTTCAAGCCCTAGTTTTACACCGGACAGACCGCCATAAACATCGGAAACGCTACCGGAATCGATTTTTAAAATACTGGCAATGCTGGCTTCCATGGCGGCGGCATCGGCCGTGCCGGTTGTTGCCAGTTGTTGAACCAGCGCCGCTGCTTGCGCAATGCCGGCAAGTGCAATAGTTTGGTTGGTAATCGTGTTTAATTGCATGGTTATTTATCGATGTGGAAGCCGGGCAGTTTATATCAAGATGATGTTGCTCAGGACATCTTTTGCCCAGTTGATGCTTAGATATAGGTTTTGCTAAAAAACTTTAGATCCAGATCATGAAAAGCCATGGTCTGGCCGAAATGTTCCAGTCATTATAGTTGATAATGCATTGCTGCACTTCTCCGGTTGGCTCTTCGCCCGTTAATATGGCCGAAGTCATGCCGCACGTCAATGCTAACTAGGCAAGCGCTTCTTTATTGCAATACGTCCAATACTGCCCAGGCTGGACAATATATTAATTTGAAAAAGGGTTTGGTCTGTTCGATAAGGACATTACAATTAGTATATTCACCTAGCGTTTTAATTCTTTTAATCCAAGGTAAGAAACTAAATTCTGAATATTGGAACAAAATTTATTGTTTGAATCAAAAAGCCGGCTGATAGGGTAGACTTGAAGCTTTGATTTTCAGCGGGAATAATATATTTCCCTGTTAATATGATCAGGATAAATAGCAAAGCAAACGAACTATTGGAACGGCCAATTTACATCATGCTTATCGGCTGCCAGTCGAGTATGATATTAAAGATGAAAAGTATTATCTAAGGAGAGTGAAATGACTGAATCAGTAACATTAACTGTCACCGGCATGAAATGCGGTGGTTGCGAATCGAATGTAACAAACAAGCTGAAGGCTGTCGAAGGTGTTTTATCGGTTAAAGCATCCGCCAGGGATAATGAAGTCAGCGTTGAATATGATGCTGAAAAAACGGATCTGGATGCGATTGAAGAAGCCATTACTGAAGCTGGCTTTAGCGTAGAGTAGCGGTAACTGTTGTTAGTGGATAAACATTTTTATCAGGCCGGGTAATTTATGAACGCGCAAGTGACTTCTAATATGACAGAGAAAGAATTGCGGTTGTCAATTCTGGGCATGCGTTGCGCCGGTTGCGTGAGTGCTGTTGAGAGTGCCTTGGCAGCGGTAGACGGCGTGACATCGGTCAGCGTTAATTTTGCCGATCACTCGGCAATGGTGAAAGGGCAGGCCGATCCCGAAGTTTTAACGCGGGCTGTCAGGGAATCCGGTTATGACGCGGCGGTGATGGAGGGTCTCGAAGATATAACCGAGCAGGAAGAGCTGGAACTGCAACGGTACCGGAATCTGATGAAGAAAGCAGCCGTGGCCGCAGTAATCGGCCTGCCGCTCATGCTCGGCGATCATTTCGGCTGGCTGCCGGAGATCAGTTCGGCGACAGGGCAGTGGTTCTGGCCGGAAGTCGCGCTGATTACCTTTGCCATCCTGTTTTATTCGGGCGGCCATTTCTTCAGCGGCGCCATCAAGCTGTTACGTTTGGGCCAGGCCAATATGGATACGCTGATTGCATTAGGTACGGGCTCGGCGTGGCTTTATTCCACCATCATAATCGACTATTCCGATACGCTGCCTTCTCTGGCTCAACATGCCTACTTTGAAGCGGCTGTGGTCATTCTGGCCTTTATCAATCTCGGGTCCGCGCTGGAAATGCGAGCAAGGGGCAAGACCTCCGGCGCCATTCGCCAGTTAATCGGTCTACAGCCGCGTACGGCGCGTGTGATTAGAAATGGCGTGGAAACGGATATTCCCATTGAGGAGGTGGGATTGGGCGAAACGTTGAGAGTAAGGCCTGGCGAAAAAATCGCGGTGGACGGCGTACTGCTTGAGGGGCACTCCACTGTTGATGAATCCATGTTGACGGGCGAGCCGCTGCCGGTAGAAAAAATAGCCGGGTCAGAGGTTGCCGCCGGCACAATAAACCAGAACGGCAGCTTTCTGTTCAAGGCAACGCGCATTGGCCGCGATACCGCATTGGCACAAATCATTAAAAGCGTGCGCCAGGCGCAAAGCAGCAAACCTGAAATCGCCCGCTTAGCGGACAAGATCTCGGCTGTTTTTGTGCCGGCAGTGGTCGCACTTTCACTGTTGACGTTCTTGATCTGGTACACATGGGGGCCTGAGCCCGCATTGGGTTACGCCTTCGTGACATCCATGACGGTTCTGGTTATTGCCTGTCCGTGCGCGCTGGGGTTGGCGACGCCCATTTCGGTCATGGTCGCAGTCGGCAGAGCCGCCCAGTCAGGGATCTTGATTCGCAATGGCGAGGCGTTGCAGACGGCAGGCAAGCTGACCTGTATAGTCCTTGATAAAACAGGCACCGTGACTGAGGGCAAACCCGTTGTTTCAGCTATTGAACCGATAGGCGATTACAGCGACGAGGCTATTTTGCGATGGGCTGCAAGCATTGAAGCGGGCTCTGAGCATCCGTTGGCGGCAGCTATTTTATCAGCCGCGGAAGAAAGAGAGCTCAAGCTGGAAAAAGCCAGAAAGTTTGAGGCGGTTATAGGGCATGGTGTAGCGGCGCAGATTAATGAACAGTCCGTACTGTTCGGCAACAGGGCCCTGATGGATCAGAAAGGTGTTAAATATTCCAGCTATAAGAGCAAGTTGGAAAAGCTTTCAGCGTCGGGTCAGACGCCGATGCTGTTGGCAGTGGATCAGAAAATCGTCGGCATTATCGCCGTGTCCGACCCTATCAAGGCAGATTCGGCGGAAGCTGTACGGCTTATGAAAAGTCGGGGCATTCGTCTGATAATGGTGACGGGCGACAATGAAGTCACGGCCCAGGCCATTGCGCGTCAGGCGGGCATTTCTGAAGTGAGGGCTCAGGTATTGCCGCAGGATAAGGCGGCGGTGGTGAAAGCGTTGCAGCAGCAAGGGGAAATCGTCGGCATGGTCGGCGATGGCATTAATGATGCGCCTGCATTGGCTCAGGCCGATGTCGGGCTGGCTATCGGTACCGGCACCGACGTCGCGATTGAGAGCGCTGATGTGGTGATTTTGCAGGGCTCGTTATTGAAGGTGCCTGAAGCTGTCGAATTGTCCAAAGCCACTTTGGTCAATATAAAACAGAATCTGCTAGGCGCTTTTTTCTATAATACAATCAGCATTCCTGTTGCGGCAGGCCTGTTGTATCCGCTATTTGGAATTTTATTGAATCCGATGATTGCAGGCGCGGCAATGGCCATGTCTTCTGTGACTGTGGTTTCAAACGCCAACCGTTTGCGTTGGACAAAGTTCAGTGAGAGTAAATAATGAAAAGCGTGTTTCAATTTGTCATTGTTGCAATGCTGCTGCTTTTAGGCGGTTGTAGCGAGTCATCAAATGATAAAGGGACTTCTATTGGGGCTTATTCGCGCATCGAAGGAATTGTCACAGATAGAGACGGGCCGATAACCAGCGGTAAGATTATAATCAAGGATAAAAATGGCGCCGCAATAACTTCGGTAACACTTAACGGGGACTCCAAATATTCGGCGGATATTCCGGCTAATACCGCTTATCCGGTTTTTCTGGAAATTGATGAACACAATGAATTACTGGAGGCAGTAGTCCTCGATCCTACGGCAGTGAAGCAAGATATTACACCCATGTCTTCATTAGTGGTGCGCTCAGCACGAGATCTGGGCGGCGTAACAAAAGAAAACATGGCCAGGGCAGCGATTAACGCAATTTCACAAAGCAAAACGGCTAGCGGTAAAAACACGACAGCCGGTTTTAAGGGCGATCCTACTAAGCAATATGGGGGCTGGCATTAGACCTTGGCGTACGGATTTTTTGTTCTTAGTGTTAGAAGTGAGGATAGGTAGCTGCAAACACTAGAATCGGAGTTGGTAAACGCGTCTATAAAGACTCATGCTGTTAGATAGAAATTAATGGAACCTTTTACGTTGCAGTCGTATGTCTATGAAAAATTGATCAGTTTCATAAAAGTCGGCATTATCGTCTCGGCAATGGGTTGTTTCTCGGCCAATGCAGCTGAAATAATCGTTAATCAAACAGTACCTTCCAAGCAATATACGCTGGCAGATGCGCGCGCCATCTTTATGATGCGGCAACGATTTTGGCCTAATGGCGAGCAAATAAAGGTTTTTACTCTATCTGACACCGACCTCCTGCATAAGGACTTCGTTAAAAATAATCTTGATATGTTTCCGCATCAGCTCAGGAGGGTGTGGGACAGAATGCTTTTTTCAGGGACAGGGGCGATACCCGTTCAGCTGGATTCAGAACAGGAAATGATTGATAAAATAGCGAATACCCCTTATGCAATCGGGTATTTAAATAGCAGGCCGGACAATGAAAAAATACGCTTGTTTGAATACCAATAACGGCATCTTGTTGTTGGGCGTATTCTGCGTGTCCGGCATCGCGCAAGCGGGTATTATGCCCGATGAAATTGAGTTTCACGGTTTTTTAACACAGGGCTTTTTTCATTCATCCGACAATAATATTTTTGGGCAAAGCGACGATGGCATCACTCCTGGATTGACCGAAATAGGTTTGAATGGCTCCTATCAACCGTTCGATCGATTAAGGTTTACAGCTCAAGGTCTATATCGACGCAATGGCGATGTGGACCGGGGCAGCGTAAACCTTGATTATGGCTTGGTTGACATAGCGTTGTTGAATTATGAGAGCGGTAGGGTCGGCATGCGCGCCGGCCGGATTAAGACACCGTTCGGTTTATATAATGAAACTCGGGATGTCTCTTTTACGCACCCGACTATATTATTGCCTCAGGGAATCTATTTCGAACGTTCACGTTCGCTATTGGTGTCTTCGGATGGCGGCTCACTTTACGCCGAACAGCGCACGCTCTATGGAGATTTTTCCGTCAAGCTTAATGTCGGGATTCCGTTAGGGAATAACAGAGAGATACGGTCATCTATACTCGGTCCTGATGCTAAAGGCGAGTTTCAGTCGAAGCCGGCTGTTGCTGCGCAGCTTAATTATGAGATTAATGGCGGAGAATATATTTTTGCTGTGAGTTACGGAAGTATTGACCTTGAATATCAGCCTGCAGCGGGCGAGACGTTATTGAACGGTGAGGCGTATGTTCAGTCATTGGTGTTTTCTGCTCAATAT